>JAVJVN010000017.1 GCA_040221055.1 Rhodothermales bacterium
TGAACGAAGGGTGTTCCCTTCAACACGCTTCGCAAGCACCGTCGTGATTGCTGCCGTCAGCGTCGTCTTGCCATGGTCGACGTGACCGATCGTGCCCACGTTCACGTGGGGCTTGTTCCGCTTGAATTGTTCTTTTGCCATTTCCTTGTCGAGTTGGACAACAGATCCTTCTTGTATGTCGCACGCCCCGGACCATCCGAAGCGCCGTGCGCGTGAGCCTCCTCCCGGACTTGAACCGGGGACCCCTTCCTTACCATGGAAGTGCTCTACCGCTGAGCTAAGGAGGCACAGACAACAGCCAACGGCCATGACAGCCGTTGCGCCGCTCACCCCGCCTCTCGGCGGGATGTTGAGCGGGAGACGGGATTCGAACCCGCGACCCTCAGCTTGGAAGGCTGATGCTCTACCATCTGAGCTACTCCCGCGCGCACGCAGGTCCGCCCGTCCGACGCTCCTTCCATTCAGAAGTTGCATCTTCCAGGCAGTGTGGACAGGGGAGGATTCGAACCTCCGAAGGCTAAGCCACTGGATTTACAGTCCAGCCCGGTTGACCGCTTCGGTACCTGTCCATGAAAATGTTGAGCTGGCAGAGGGACTCGAACCCCCGACCTGCTGATTACAAATCAGCTGCTCTACCAACTGAGCTATGCCAGCAAGTCATTACAAAAGGCCAGACAGGAAAGTTAACCGGGGTTCCGACCAGAGTCAACTGTATGCGTCATAAAGGATCGGTGAAACCGTTCGACTAACGCTCCCTCCTGTACCGGGCGATCTGCCACGCCATGAAAGCCACGACGACCCCCGTCAGCGCCCAACCGTACGTCTGGATGTACGTTCCGACCTGCTCCCAGTTCTCCCCGAGATACCAGCCTCCCGCCACGATGACGGTGGTCCAGACCAGGGAACTGACGGTGCACCAGAACGCCGTCTTGCCCGGATTCATGTGGGCCAGCCCCACGGTCAACGAAATGACGGATCGGAGTCCGGACAGGAACCGGTTGGCCATGACCAGGCGGAATCCCCAATGTTGCAAATGCTTCCGGACCACATGGATCCGCCTTTTGGGCAGCCACTTGAGCCGATCCGGATCGAGGACCGCATGTCCCAATCGCGCGCCGATGACATACATGGTCATGAATCCGGCACTGCCGCCCACCGTGGCCAGCAGGATAACGAGCACCGGATCGAGCAATCCCAGACCGGCCATGTAGCCGCCAAAAACCACGAGCATGTCACCCGGAACGGGAGGCACCACGTTTTCTCCGTAAGAGACGGCCAGGATGAGCACATACACCCAGACGGCCGGCAAGGCCTCGAGCCACTGGACCAGATCCCCAAGAGTGTCACTCATGGACCTGCAGCAGGCAGACCGCCTGTGCCGCCATTCCCTGTTCCGTCCCCACGAAACCCATCCGTTCGCTGGTGGTCGCCTTGACGGACACACACGACACCGGCACCCCGAGCACACCCGCAATTCGTTCGCGCATGGCATCCACATGGGGCCGCAGACGAGGGCGCTCAGCCACGACGGTGGCGTCCACATTCACGACACGCCACCCGGACGCCTGTACGCGCCGCACCACCTCGGCCAGGAGCATCATGCTGTCCGCATCCTTCCACTCGGGATCGGTATCCGGGAAGAGGGCGCCGATGTCCCCGAGCGCCGCGGCACCCAGGAGCGCATCGGAAATCGCATGGAGCAGGACATCCGCATCGGAGTGGCCGTCGAGCCCGCGATCAAACGGGACATGCACGCCGCCCAACATGAGGCGGCGCCCCTCCACCAACCGATGCACATCGTATCCGAAGCCTATCCGCACGGCATCAACCCGTTTTTTCTTCATTCATCACCCGTTCCCACACCGGCCAGAAATGCCGGGCCCGATCCCAGTCCGACGGGGTCGTGATCTTCACATTGTCCGCATCGCCCTCGACCAGATGGACGGGATGTCCCGCCCACTGCACGAGACCCACATCATCCGTGCCTTCCACCCCTTCGTCCACCGCCCGCGCGTGGGCCTTCAGGACCCACTCCCGACGGAACCCCTGTGGGGTCTGCACGCGATACACGCCGTCCCGGTCGATGGTTTCGCCGAATTGCCCCTCCGTGACACGACGGAGCGTATCGGAGACGGGAACGGCCAGGGAAGCAGCGCCGTGTTGACGCACGGCCTCCACCACCGCGGCGACAGCAGACATGCGGACAAACGGTCGCACGGCATCGTGGATGAGGACCACGTCGACGCTCTCGGGTACCGTGAACAGGGCTGCACGCACGGATTCCTGGCGCGACATGCCACCGGGAATGACCCGCCGCAGCTTGGTGATGCCGACATTCCGCAACTCCTCGTTGAGGGGGGCCACCGCTTCCCCGGGTGTGGCCACGATGATGTGATCCACCAGCGGATGCCGTTCAAACACCAGGATGGTCTGCACGAGCACGCTGCGACTTCCCAACAGGCGGAACTGTTTGCGGTGCCCACCCAGGCGCGTGCCTTGCCCGGCTGCCGGAATGATGACCGCGACTTCCATTCGGGATCAGAGGATGAGCATGGCGTCGCCGAAGGAGAACAACCGGTACTTCTCCTTGATGGCTTCCTGATAGGCTTCCATGACGAACTCGTACCCGGCAAACGCCGAGACCAGCATGAGCAGCGTGCTCGCCGGCATATGGAAATTCGTCAGCAGGCGCTGGGTGATATAGAATTCGTATTCCGGGTAGATGAACTTGTCGGTCCAGCCCCGATTGGCCTTCAGGTTGTAGGACGCGGACAACGACGTCTCGATGGCCCGGACCACGGTCGTTCCGACGGCCGTCACCGAATTGGTCTTGGATGCGAGCGCCAGGTTGGCGCGCTCGGCCACTTCCGGCGTGATGTGGAAGAACTCGGAGTCCATCCGATGCTTCGTCAGGTCCTCGACTTCAACCGAACGGAACGTGCCGAGCCCGACATGCAAGGTGACCGGCAGCAGGTCCACGCCTTTGTTCTGGAGGGCCAGGTGCACACTGGGCGTGAAGTGGAGACCGGCCGTGGGTGCAGCGACAGCACCCCGCTCCTCGGCGAACATGGTCTGATAGCGCTCCCGATCCTGGTTTTCGACATCCCGCTTCAGGTACGGCGGAATCGGGGTCTCCCCGATCTCGTCGATCTTCTCGTACAACTCCTCGTTCGTCCCCTCGAACACGAACCGGATGGTACGACCGCGCGACGTGGTGTTGTCGATGACT
Source organism: Rhodothermales bacterium (assembly GCA_040221055.1). Taxonomy (NCBI): domain Bacteria; kingdom Pseudomonadati; phylum Rhodothermota; class Rhodothermia; order Rhodothermales; species Rhodothermales bacterium. The sequence goes on from JAVJVN010000017.1 coordinate 3,230, forward strand.
TCCGCAATGAGGTCATTCTCGAAATACAGCTTGTTGCCGATCCGGATCTTGCGGGCCGGATCCACGATCACGTCCCAGAGACGGCTCTCCGGATTCAGCTCGCGCAGCAGGAAGACCTCTATCCGCGCACCGGTTTTCTCCTTGTTGCCGAAAAGGCGGGCCGGGAATACCTTGGTATTGTTGACCAGCATGACATCGCCCTTGTCGTAATAATCGACGATATCGGTGAACTTCCGGTGTTCAATGGTCTTGTCCTTCCGGTTGAGGACCATGAGACGCGCACTGTCACGCGGCTCCGCAGGGTACTTGGCAATCAAGTTCTTGGGATACTCGAACTTGAAATCGGAGAGCTTCATTTTCACAGAATTGGCCGCAATTTCTGTTGACAGGACAGGTGTGAATGGGGGGCACCCAAAGACAATAAATATACGGTCATGATGAGGCGGCTCCAAACGAAGAAACTGTGCCGGTTGACGCTCGGATGGATGCGCCGGGCGCCGGGACTCGTCGCCGTGTTGTTTGCGGTCGCGGCATTCGGATGCGACGCAGGGCTCGAGCCCCCACCGGAGCCGGGATTCGGCCGTCTTGAGGTTCACGTCGCCTATACCGGGGAGTGGCCGCCCGCCCAGGAATTGCGCGATTTACGGTTCGTGGCCCTGCGGTTCGTCCCGCGCGATACGACCGATCTGCTGCAATTGAACCGGATGGTCATCAGCGGAAGGCTGGACCGGAACGTACCGGCCGACACGATCGCGTTGGACATGGTGCCTGAGGGCACGTACGTGTATGCCGGGGTCGCCCAGCAGTTTTCCGCAGACCTGTTTGCATGGCGCCCCGTCGGGCTGGTGGACGGCGCATTTGACGTCCTGCCGGGTGCGGTGACCCGGGTGACGACCCACGTGGATTTCGGAAGCCTTCCACCCTTTCCACCCCCGCAGCCATGAGGATCCGTTACACACCCGGCCTGCATGGCCTCCTTCATGGCGTTCGGACCGTCGCCGTGTGGGTCGCGACTGTCGTGACTGTGGTACTCCTGTCCGGCCTGGCATCACGCACGGCCGCCGCCCAGTTCATCCAGGGCACGGTGTCGGACGGTTCAGGCGAGGGCATTCCTGGAGCCAACGTGGTGGTGGACGGTACGGCGACCGGCACGGCCGCCGACGTCCGGGGCGCCTTCCTGCTGGGACCCTTGCCCGAGGGGGTGACCGTGCTCAAGGTCTCGGCCGTGGGTTTCCATTCCGCCCGGCTCACGGTCCGCGTGCGGTCCGACACGGTGACCGTACGCGTGGTCCTCGAAGAACAGGTCTTTGAATCGGACGAGGTCGTAGTGGTAGCATCCCGGCGCGAACAGCCCTCCCATCGCATTCCGGTAAGCGTGGCCACGCTTTCAGCCGAGCAGCTGGCGCGACGGAATGTCCAGGTGCTGGACGATGCACTCCGCGGCGTATCGGGCGTCCACGTGCAGGGCAACCAGGTGACCATCCGGGGGTCGAGCGGGTTTGCCTACAACACCGGCAGCCGCGTCCTGGTCATGCTCGACGGCATGCCCCTCCTGGCCCCCGACACGGACGGGATTCCACTGGAGGCCCTGCCCATGTCCGAGATCGAGCGCGTTGAGGTACTCAAAGGACCGGGCTCGGCGTTGTACGGAGGCGGGGCCCTGGGGGGCGTAGTGAACATTGTGACCCGAAGCCTCCCCGACCGACCTGAAACGCGCATTTCTGCCTGGTCGGGCGTCTGGGAGCCGGTCCGCGAGCCGGTGTGGCGCGACGCCTGGGACGGCGGTGGCCGGCCGCGTCCGTTCGCAGGTGCCTCCATGTCCCATGCACGGCGGACGTCCGACGCGTTCGGGTACTGGATTTCCGGCTCGGTCCGTCGTGACCTCGGGTATCTCCGGGACACGGCACGGACGTCTGTGCATGTCTACGGCAAGACGCTCTGGCAGCCTTCCCCGTCCACGAAGTTGGATGTCCTCTCGGGCATCATGGTACGCGAACGCGACAATTTCCTGTTCTGGGCATCGGGACGTGACGTGCTGCGCCCGGGCCGCATTTCCCTGCCTGACGCCGATACGTCCACGCCAAACGGAGCGACGGATGACTTTATCAACCAGTTCACGCTCCTGCCGTCCTGGACGCATTTCCTGGGCAGCCGCTTCTACTACGAGGTTCGCGGGCGGTTGTACGGAGCCCTCATCCGGCCCATCGACAGCCAGGGAAGGTACATGCCGTTGGCGGACGGATCGGTCGGGTACCGGTATGGCAGCGAAGGCCAGGTGCACGCGTTCCCGGATGCCCGGACCCGACTGACGGCCGGCGTGTCCTTCGACGCCCTCTCCAACCGGAACTCCTTCTTCGTGACCACCGACGGGACCGAATCGGGCTCCCAGCCCGAGGGCGCGGTGTTCATCCATGCGGAACGCGAAATGCCGGGCGGTCTCGAATGGGTGGCTGGACTGCGCCATGACCGCTACCGCATAGATCGCAGCCGGACCGAGGCGCAGACCTCGCCGAAACTGGCCGTGGCCTGGACGCCCGACCCGCGCGTATCGTTCCGTCTGGCGTGGGGCGCAGGATTCCGGATTCCATCCTTCGCCGAGCGATATACGGACAACCAGGAGTTCTTCCCGATCGTCCGGAATCTGGATCTGTTGCCGGAGCGCAGCCGCAGTACGGAAGGGGGGGTCCGGCTCAGGAACGCCTGGGCCCGCCTTGATGCCAGCGTGTTTTCCACCACCTACGATGACCTGGTGGAACCCCGCCTGGTCCCTGCACTGCAGGCGTTCCAGTTCATCAATGTGTCACGTGCCGAAATATTCGGCACCGAGGTGACGCTGGAAATCCGGGATCCGGGACCGGGTGCCGGCGCAGCATGGCAGGTGGAGGCCGGGTACACGTGGCTGGATACGGAAGATGCGGTGTCGGGCGAGCCCCTTCCCTTCCGGGCGCGCCATCTGTTGCATGCGTCGGGGACACTGCAGCCCCTGAGGCGACTCTCACTGGGTGCCGCCTACCGATACGTCAGCCGGCCGGACCGCGTGGATACCGACTTCGCCCGATTCGTCACGGATGCGGATCTGATGGTCGCGACGCATCTGCTGGACGTGAGTGTCGGGTGGTCAGGTCGCGCGTGGCGCATCACCCTGAATACGGACAACGCCCTGGCCTACGCCTACGTGGAGCGCCCCGCCTATTTCGGGGTGCCCCGACACTGGTCGTTGCGGTTGGACTGGACCTTTTGACCCTGTTTCAGGCGCCGAAAAGCAGCGTCAGAACGGCTTGTTGATGCCCATCCACGCCGCTGCGCCACCCAAAACGATGATGAGGATCCACCACAGCATGGGGCTTCCCTTGCCCTTGTTGACCAGCGCGATGGACGCACCGAACACCAGCCAGATGACCAGTTTGCCATAGATCCAGTTCGGCAGGCCGTCCGTCATGCCGAGCCGCGCCAGCATGCCGAACCCGGACACGAGGATGAGCAACATGCCGACGCCGTGAAGGATGGAGAGCATCTTGCGGGCGGGATTCACGACCGGGCTCCCACCGGTGGCCGAGCCGGCTCCATACAACCTGAAGTACACGGCAGACGCCACGGACTGGATGATCAGGATAAGACCCAGGATGTGCAGGAGGTTGTAGAAAGCGTGACTCATGAGGCTGTCAGATTCGGTTCGGGTAGAGTTCGCGGGCAATCCGCAGGACCGCATGGTAGAGGTGCGGACCGGGTACAAGAATATCGGGCCCGAGGCGGACAATATGTGCTTTTTCCTGAATTTCACGGCGGGGAGGCCGGCCGGCCGCTCGGTCAAGCAGATCCGGCGTCCACGGGGGCGGTTCGCGCCCGTCGTCCAGGAGCACGTCGCACACAGCCAGGTGCTCCGGTCCGGCCTTCCGGTCAATACCCAACTGCGTGCGCAGTGTCGCAAGCCGTGCCTCGCCCTCCGCGATGACCCTCATCATGCCCGCCTGGCAGCCGGTTGCGGCCCCGAGTGCCAGCGCCCGGGCCAGGATCTGCTTGAAGGTCTGTGGCTGCCACGCCAGGCGCTGCTCCTCAAGCGCCCGTGCTCCCGATTGCCCGATGGTGATCCACCCCGCCGCTCCGTCGCTCTCCTCACCGCGTCCGGCATCCTCTGTTTCACGCAGGTCACCGTCATATCCGGCCGCCAGGAGCCATTCCCGTGCACCCGGAGCATCATGCAGGACCACTCTATAGCCGCTCACGGCAAGGCCGGGCGTTCGAGGTGGAACGACGTGTTGGATTGGATGAACGCAGCCACAGCAAGCACGGCTTGGTCCCGGTACAGGTCCCCGATGATGGTCAGGCTCTCGACCTGGCCGTCGGGAGCCGCCACGGTGTTCGGGAACGTGATGGATGGATGCCCCGTCAGGTTCGTAATGGCCAGCTGATTCGCACCGAATGTGGGTACGACGACCACGTCTACATCCCGGAAAACCGCCCTCATGTCCTGCATGAGGAGGGTTCGCGCCCGGGAGGCATTGATGTATTCCACGGCCGGAATGAACCGGGCAGCCCGGAACGTGGCCGGCCATGCTCCGTCGTCCTGACGCACCAGTTCATCCGCCCGTCCGGACCGGATGAGATCATCGAAGGCTGCTGCTGCTTCGGCCCGGAGCATCTGCAGCATGGGACCGGTTGCCCGGTCCGGAAGCGTCACCGGACGCAGTGCTACGCCATGGCTGCGCAGCAACCCGTGGATGCTCCGATCGGCCTCGGTGTTCCGGTAGTCCGGCACATCCACCACGCCCACGCGCAGATCCTGGATGTGCCGCTCGGGTGGCCATTCAAACGGCATGGTAATGGAAGTCGGATCGCTGGGCGAGGCTCCGTGGATGGCACCGAATACCAGGGCGCAATCCTCGGCAGACCGACACATGGGACCCAGTTTGTCCATGGTCCAGGACAAGGTCATGGCTCCCGTCCTGCTTATGCGTCCGAACGTCGGGCGCAGACCGGTCACGCCGTTCCGGTTGGAGGGCGACACGATGGACCCCAGCGTCTCGCTGCCAATGGCGAACGGAACGCAACCTGCGGCCACCGCTGAACCGGGCCCGGCCGACGAGCCGCTGGAACCCCGTTCCGTATTCCAGGGCGTTTTCGTCGTTCCACCGAACCAGACATCCCCCATCGCCAGCGCGCCGAGCGTCAGCTTGGCCACGAGTACGGCGCCGGCATCGTCCAACAACCGCACCACGTCGGCATCCTCGTCCAGCACTTGGTGTTCGTAGGGTTTCGCCCCCCACGTAGTCGGATACCCGCGCGTGGACAACAGATCCTTGGCTCCCCAGGGGATACCGTGCAGCGGCCCTCTCCAGTGGCCGGCATCCAGTTCGGCATCGGCGGCGCGGGCCTGCCGGAGCGCCCGGTCGGCGGTCAGTGAAACGACGCACTTCAGCACGGGGTCGAACCGGCGCAACCGGGCCAGACAGAGCTCCGTGAGCTCCACACTTGTCACGAGCCGGGCTTTCAACAACGCAGACAGCCGGGCCACACCGGCAAACGCGAGGTCTTCCTCGGTGTCGGGCCGCCCGGCTGCCGGGGGTGGTGTCCACGAAATGGGTGCCCGGGCGGCCATTCCCTGCGGCCGGAGGCCACCGATATCCGGGTTGAAGACCAACGAGGGCAGCACATGATTGGGCAACGGCGTTTCCCGGAGCACATCATACTGGACCCGGGCTTCCTTCAGTCTGTCCAGGATCTGCTCCCGCTGGGCATCGGTGAAAGACAGGCCAGCCAACTGCTCCGCTTCCTGGATGGTGGCCAAGGTGATTTCGGCGCTCGCCACGCCCGGTCCTCCCCCCGACTCGCGGACGTGGCGCGCGTAGAGCGCGCCCGGGAAGAGGGTACTGGCGGCCCCCGCGAGGGCCGCGGCTTCAAGGAAATGCCTGCGATCAATCATGGCAGGACGGGCTCGGGGCCCGCAGTCAAGAAGGCTGTTGAACGGTATGACAAATCGGGCGGACGTCCAGTCCGCGGATGCCAATTTCGCCGATGAGCGTGCCATCGTCAAACGGAACGAAGAAAAGGCCTTCGGCATCGCCCGTGAGGAGCGTATTCGGGCCAATTCGTCCGGTGACGGATTGCTCTACACGCCGATCGTCTGAACGGAAAATGAGCGTCATGTCGTAGACGGCGGGACATCCCGCGTGATTGACGAGCTTGAGGGCGACCCCGTTGTTGCGATTATCCGCTTCGGAGTAGAATACGTACTCCACAGCAAGGCTGTCCTGCATGACTATCCGCTTCCAGGCCCAATCGGTGGAGGTCTGCTGTCCCGTGGCGGCATCGGGCAGGCCGCCGACGGCAAGCACGGTACTCAGGGCCAGGATCCGCATGATCAGCTGCCTTGCCTGCGCCACCCGCCGGGTCACGTGCCCAGGCGTGCCAGCACGTCCTTGGCTGTGCGAACGACGTTTTCGGGGGTGATGCCCAGCTCCTCAAACAGGACTTCGGCTGGAGCCGATGCACCGAAACGGTCAATCCCGACCGATGCGCCGTGATCGCCCACATACCGCTCCCAGCCGAACGTGATTCCGGCTTCCACCGAAACGCGGGCCCGGATGGCATTCGGGAGCACGCTCTCTTTATAGGCCGCATCCTGGCGCTGGAAGACCTCCCAGCACGGCATGGAGACCACGCGCACGCCGACACCGTCTGCCTCCAACACATCGGCCGCTTTCAATGCCACCTCGACTTCGCTTCCGGTTGCCAGAAGCAGGACTTGAAGCCGGGCGGTCGCCTCTCGCAGGATATAGGCTCCTTTGAGCGCGCCTTCGGCCGCACCATGACGGGACCGGTCGAGCGTCGGCAGTTTCTGGCGGGTCAGCGCCAACAGCGTGGGCCGGTCCGTGGTCTCGAGAGCCAACCGCCACGCCATGGACGTTTCGTTGGCATCGGCCGGGCGAACGAATTGCAGGTTCGGAATGGCGCGCAGGGCCATGTAATGTTCGATCGGCTGATGGGTCGGCCCGTCCTCCCCCAGTCCGACGGAATCGTGCGTGAGCACGTACGTCACCGGCAGCCCCATGAGGGCGCTGAGACGGATGGCCGGGCGCATGTAGTCCGAAAAAACCAGGAACGTGCCGTTGTAGGGCTTGATACCTCCATGGAGCACCATGCCGTTGCTCATGGATGCCATGGCGTGCTCCCGGACACCGAAGTAGATATAACCCCCGTCGTTCCGGTCCGCCTGGAATCCCTCGCGGCCGGGAATATCCGTCAGGTTCGAACCCGTGAGATCGGCCGATCCCCCCAGCAGTTCCGGAAGCGTGCTCCCGATGGCGGCCAATACTTTCCCGGAAGCGGCGCGTGTGGCCATGCCACCGCCCGCATCGAATACAGGAAGATTTTCCGCGAATCCGTCCGGAAGTCCGCCTTGCTGGCATCGCATCCATTCTTTGGCCAGCTCAGGGTACGCGGCCGCCCACGCATCGTACGCCTGCTCCCAGGCCTTCCGTTCAGCGGCTCCGCGGGACCCGATCTCACCCATGTGCTCCCGAACGGCGTCCGGCACAAGGAAGGTGGGCTCCAATGGCCAGTCCAATGCCTTCTTGGTCGCCGTGACTTCCTCCGGCCCGAGTGGCGACCCATGGGATGCGGCGGTTCCGGCCTTGGCGGGACTGCCATACCCGATGACCGTCCGGACCCGGATGAGCGTCGGGCGCTTGCTCTCGGCACGCGCGTCCGTCAGCGCCGCATGGAGCGCATTGAGGTCATTGCCGTCTTCCACCATCAGGACCTGCCATCCGTACGCTTCGAACCGCCCGGTCACATTGTCCGTGTAGGTCAGGTCCGTGGGTCCGTCGATGGATATCCCGTTGTCATCGTACAGGTAGATGAGCTTGCCCAGCCCGAGGTGTCCGGCCAGTGAGGCCGCTTCGTGGGATATCCCCTCCATGAGATCCCCGTCCGAGACAATACCGTACGTATGGTGGTCGACAATGGTATGACCCGGACGATTGTACCGCGCTGCCATATACGCTTCGGCCAACGCCATACCCACACCATTCGCGAATCCCTGACCCAACGGACCGGTGGTCGTCTCGACCCCGACCGTGTGGAAATTCTCTGGATGGCCGGGTGTCTTGCTGCCCCACTGCCGAAAGTTCTTCAGGTCGTCAATCGAAAGCGGGTAGCCTGCCAGGTGCAGGAGCCCATAGATGAGCATGGAACCATGTCCCGCCGAGAGCACGAATCGATCCCTGTCCGGCCATGAAGGCACGCTCGGGTCCAGCCTCATATGCCTGTGCCACGTCACGTACGCCATGGGTGCCGCACCCATGGGCATGCCCGGATGACCGGAGTTGGCTTTCTGAACGGCATCGACCGCGAGAAACCGGAGGGTGTTGATGGAGTCCTGGGCGAGCGCGCTGTTCTGGAAGGGCATGTGGGTGGGGTTCGAGTCTGGGTTTCGGGTTGGTTGGAAGATCCGGGCACGTGCAGCGCCGGATGCAGGTCAGTTTTCGGCTTCCGCCGCCGCCTTGTCAATCAATTCCACAATGCACTCGAACGACTTGCTCTGTCCGTCAATCACACGGCCATTGATCATGACGGCCGGTGTCCCCCGGATGCCCATGTCAATGATTTCCTGTCGGCGGGCCAGGATCATTCCCTGGTTCATTCCACGCTCGACACGCGAACGGAAGATCGCCGGATCGAGTCCGATTTCCTTGGCCAGGACCGTCAGTTCGTCTATGCCCATGCCGCCTGGCTGCTGGTGTTCGTACTGGGCATCGAGCATTTCGAAATACTTGCCGTCCTGTCCCGCCACGAACAGCGCCTCGACCTGCATGAGCGAGTACTGCCAGAGCACGTAGGGCACCATGAAGAACCGGGCCTTCTCCCCACGGGCCAGGATCACATTGTTCATGATGGGGTGCATGGTCTTGCAATGCGGGCAGTTGGGATCGAAATACTCGATCACCGTCACATCGGCGTCGAAGTTGCCCTTGTAGGGATCGCCGAACGTAATAAGCCGCATGAAGTCCTCGACGGCCGGGATATCGGCATCGTAACCGCATTCCGGGTCGCCGGCAGGCTCGGACGGACGGAAACCGGTCGTGACCAACACACCGGCGACGATCAAAAGAAGGACGGAGAGCGCTGTACGCATGGATCTGGCGTGAAAATGAATGGGATGGGGGCGGCCACACAGGCCAATCTGACTGTTGAACATGTCATGGCGCTTGCCGGGCGTGCTACCCCGTTTCGGAAGGTATTGATCCGGACCGGGATGCGTACATTATATCGTCATGGAAGACATCCTGCAAAACGAATTGGCCGTCAAGGCCCTGACGACGCTGGCGGTGCTCGTAGCCATCGCGTTCGTGGTCCATCTGGTGAAGCGTTTTGCCAAGCGATACTTCCACGATCCGGAGCGCGTATATCGCGCTGGACGCTCCACCCGACGCTTCGGCCTCTTCCTTGGATTCCTGGGCATTGTGATCATCTGGTCACCCGGGTTCGGTGACCTCTGGACCCTGCTGACCGTGATCGGCGCGGGTATGATGATCGCCATGCGCGAGGTCCTGCTGGCCGTAGCCGGATGGCTGCGCATCACCCTGTTGAACACCTACAAGGACGGCGACCGGATTGAAGTGAACGGCGTGCAGGGCGACGTGATTGACGTCCGAGTGCTGCGTACGACCCTCATGGAAATCGGGGGATGGGCCGATGGCGATCAGAGCACGGGACGCATTGTGCACATCCCGAACGGATGGATCTATGAACACGCGGTCTACAATTACACCCGTTCCTTCCGGTTCATCTGGAATGAGTTGTCGCTGACGGTCACGTTCCGCAGCGACTGGCGTGCGGCGCGTGAAATCATCCTGCGGCATGCCGAAGAGTCGGCGGCCATCGTGGAACAACAGGCCCGCCAGGAAATCCACGAAATGTCGCGTGAGTTCCTCATCCACTATTCCATCCTCACCCCGTTCGTCTACGTGAAAATCACGGAGAACGGGGTGAAATTGACGCTCCGCTACCTGTGCGAGGCCCGGAAACGACGCGGCTCCGAACATGCCCTCACCGTGGTCATCCTGGATGACTTCAAGGACCACGGCGGTATTGAGTTGGCCCACAATATGTTGGGCATGGTGCCGCCGGATACCGTCCAGTTCGGACAGGTCCCACCGCGGAAGCATCCGGAGAACTGACCCCATCGCGCTTGACCGCGCGGACGGGGCATCGTATGTTTCACGCATGATCAACCCGGCAGCACATACCAACGGTTCATGGTGGTGGCATCACGCTTCCCGCGGGCCTGTACGTATGTAGTCTTCCCAAGTCCCTGCCCGGAATAACGTACAGCCCGCCATTGCCATGGTGGGCTTTTTTTGTGCCATCCAACTTCCCCATGCTCACACTTTCGGACATCCGGAACCTCCTCAATGAATCCCCTCCCCTGGACGGGGAGACCGTGGTCATTCCGCTGGCCAAGCGTCTCGGGGCGGACTTGTTGACACCGGTCAGTGCCTTCTTCCTGTTGAGGGACGGTGCCCGCCGACCCTTTCTGCTGGAGAGCGTGGAAGGAGGTGAAAAACTGGCGCGATACTCGTTCCTGGGACGCAATCCGTTCATGAGCGTGGAGGCCTATGGCAGAAAGACCATCATCCATCGCGACGGTGAGCCGGCGCGTCATACGGACGAGGGTATCTTCCATGCACTGGACCGTGTCATGGCAACCATCCGTGAAATCGAGGTGCCGGGACTGCCACGCCTGACCGCCGGAGCCGTCGGCTATCTGTCCTACGATGCGGTCCGGCTCCTGGAACGCCTGCCCGATACACCTCCCGACGACCTGGGCATCCCGGACGGCATCTGGAGTTTCTACGATACGATCGCGGCATTCGATCATGTCAAGCATCAATTGGTGCTCATGGCCAGCATGCTCGTCACCGCGGACAGTGACATTGAAGCGGCCCATTCCGCCGCGCTCGAACGTCTGGAGCAGCTGGAAGCTACGTTTTCCCGTCCCATCGTGCCCGGCTCGGACCCGATTGAACTGACCGGCGGCATGACGTCTTCCATGAGCCGGGAAGCCTTCGAGGCCGCGGTCGACACCGGAAAGGGCCACATCCGCGAGGGGGACATTTTCCAGGTGGTCCTGTCCCAGCGGTTCTCCACGCCGTTCCGGGGCGAACGGTTCAACCTGTACCGGGCCCTTCGGCAGGTGAATCCGTCCCCGTACCTGTTCTATCTGGATTTCGACGATTTTGCCCTGGTGGGGTCCTCGCCGGAAGTCCTCGTCCGGGTGGAGGGAACGCGTGCCGAACTGTTGCCCATTGCCGGTACCCGCCCCAGAGGCCACTCCGCCGCCGAGGATGCGGCCCTTGCCGGGGACTTGCTGGCCGACGAAAAAGAGCGGGCCGAACACCTCATGTTGGTCGATCTGGGCCGGAACGATCTGGGGCGCATCTGTCAATTCGGCACCGTGCACGTGGACGACTATGCCTTCATTGAACGGTACTCGCACGTCATGCATATCGTATCGTCCATTTCCGGACGCATCCGGGAAGGACTGACGGCCCTGGATGCCCTGCGGGCCTGTTTCCCGGCCGGAACAGTCAGTGGTGCCCCGAAAGTCCGCGCCATGGAAATCATTGATGCACTGGAGCCCGTCAAACGGGGCATGTATGCCGGTACCGTGGGGTATCTGGATTTCCGGGGAAACCTGGACACGTGCATCACCATCCGGACCATGCTGGTCAAGGATGGCCACATCCATATCCAGGCGGGTGCAGGGGTAGTGGCCGACTCCGATCCCGCCATGGAATTCGAGGAAACGCGCAACAAGGCCCGGGCCCTTCACGCGGCCATCCGGGTTGCCGCCGAGGAACTGCAATAAATTCAACCGGAAAAAGCCCCGGAATCGGTACTTTACCCACGACTCCACCTTTCCACCCGCACCACCAGATCAGACCATGGGAATCAAAGAACTGTTGCTCAAACAAGGATGGGCCGGGCGCACCATTTCGCGCGCGGAAACCATTGACCACGTGAACCCCATCATCCGGACCATGACGGTGGCCATGCATCATTGGGGAGCGGCGACCACCACGCTGGACGGTGAAGCCGGCCGTTCTGCCCGGGAAGCGCTGAAGACGCTGCGCATGGATATCGGAAAACTGTGTGAGACCGTATTCAGCTGTGGCGGCGTGGCCTACAACGGCACGGACCTCGAGCCGGAAACGTTCACCGCCGACGGGGACATCTGGAAGACGCTGGCCGACCAGGAAGCAGCCATCGCCGAGCACCTGAAACCGCAACTGAAGATTGAGCACCACATGCGGACGCGGGCCATCCTGGCTGCCGTAGCTGCCAACCACGAGGAACGGGTAAAATTCATCCGCTCCCGGGGCTGATTCCTTACGATATGAGTCCTTTGCATCCGTCGCCGTCTCCCGCCCCGTTTCCGGACATCGTGGTCTCGGGTATCCAGCCCTCCGGCACCCTGCACCTGGGCAACTGGTTCGGTGCCATTCGGCAGCATATAGCCCTGCACAAGGGCGGCCCTTCGTACTTCTTCATCGTGAACTACCACGCGCTGACGACGCTGCACGATGCAGCTGCGCTCCGTCGGTATTCCATGGATGTGGCGCTCGACTACCTTGCCCTCGGTTTCGACCCTGAGGCATCGAGTCTATTCCTCCAGAGCGATATCCCCCAGGTGAATGAACTGGCGTGGATATTCTATACCCTGACGCCGGTCTCACAGCTGGAAAAGGGGGTGTCCTACAAGGACAAGGTGGCCCAGGGGCTTTCAGCGAATGCCGGACTTTTCAATTACCCGGTCCTTCAGGCGGCCGATATTCTGGTCTACGGCGGGACGCAGGTGCCGGTCGGTGCCGACCAGAAACAGAATATCGAAATCTGTCGTGACCTGGCCATGCGATTCAATGACCGGTTCGCAGCGCCCGATGCCCCCATCCTGCCCGTTCCCGAGCCGTATATCCTGGACCAGGTAGCGATCGTTCCGGGATTGGACGGGCGCAAGATGTCCAAAAGCTACGACAACACGATCGGGATCTTCGACGAGGGGAAGGAACTGAAGCGCAAGGTCATGTCCATCGTGACCGACTCGACCCCGCTGGAAGAACCCAAGGATCCGGATACCTGCAACGTTTTTGCCCTCATCCGGCTGTTCGCCGATGACGAGGACCGCGAGCGTATTGCAGACGCCTACCGGAGCGGCGGATATGGCTACGGTCACGCCAAGAAGGAATTGCTGGCCATGATTACCGACGCGTTCGCCGAAGCGCGCGAGCGCCGTCGGGAGTTGGCCAAGCGGCCGGACGACGTGATGGACATCCTGCGGGAGGGGGGGCGGAAAGGACGCGAGCGCGCCAGTCAGGTCATGGAGCCGGTCCGGGAAGCCGTCGGCCTGATTACCACGTACTGAGCATGATCCTTGTCATTGACAACTACGACTCGTTCACGTGGAACCTGGTCCACCTTGTGGCCCGGACGCAGGCCGACGTCAAGGTGGTCCGGAACGACGAGTGGTCCGTGGACCATGTGATGGCCGCGCGGCCCGATGGCATCCTGATTTCACCCGGTCCCGGGCGTCCAGCGGACGCCGGCGTATCCATGGAACTCATCCGGGCGTTGGGGGCATCGATCCCCATCCTCGGCGTCTGCCTGGGGCACCAGGCCATCGGTGAGGTCTACGGCGGAACGGTCACGTATGCACCCACGCTCATGCATGGCAAAACATCCGAGATCGTGCACACGGGCCTGGGGGTGTTCCATGATATTCCGTCCCCTTGCATTGCAACACGATATCACTCGCTGGTCGTGGAGAGGAATTCCCTGCCGGACAGCCTCTTGGTCACGGCAGAAACCCGGGACGGCGTCATCATGGGACTCAAACACGCCTCGCACCCTGTTGAAGGTATCCAATTCCATCCGGAAAGCCTGCTTACGGCCGATGGACCGCACATGATTGACACGTGGGTGACTGCATGCATGACCTCCTGACCCGGATAGCCGAACACGAATCGTTGACCCGTCACGATGCCGCCAGGGCCATGGAACTCATGCTCGGGGGGCAGGCGTCGCCCGAGCAGATTGCGGCCTTCCTAGTGGGCCTGCGCGCGCGCGGCGAAACGCTCGAGGAACTCGTCGGCCTGACCGGCAGCATGCGGTCGTTCGCCGTCAAGGTGGATGCGCCCGCAAACGCCATGGACATCGTGGGCACGGGGGGGGATCGGAGTGGAACGTTCAACATCTCCACCGCTGCATCCCTGGTCTGCGCCGGAGCCGGTGTCACCGTGGCCAAGCATGGCAATCGGTCCGTTTCGTCCAAATGTGGTTCGGCAGACGTACTGGAGGCGCTCGGCGTTCGGACGGAACTCGGCAAGGAGGGCATAGAATACTGCCTTCGCGAGGCCGGCATCGCTTTCCTCTTCGCCCCGTTCTTCCATCCGGCCCTGAAACACGTCATGCCCGTCCGACGTGCGTTGGGCGTCCGCACCTGTTTCAATATCCTCGGCCCACTCTGCAACCCCGCGGGCGTCCGGCGGCAGCTCATCGGTGCCTTCAGCAAGGACGTGGCACGAATGATGGCGCATATCCTGGTCGAACTGGGGTCCGAGTCGGTGGTCTGTGTGCACGCCCACGACGGGCTGGATGAAATCTCGCTTTCCGGTCCCACCACGGTTTTCCGCCTGACCCATCCTGGTGAACCCCTGTCCGAGCACACCATCTCCCCCTTCGACTACGGGATGGCCCCCGCACCCCTGTCTGAAATCCTGGGTGGCGATGCCGCACGGAATGCCGCCATCGTTCGCTCCATACTCGAGGGCAAACCCGGTGCTCCACGTGACATCGTGGTCCTGAACGCTGCGTTCGCCTTGTTGGTATCGGGCACGGTGACCACCGTCCGGGACGGCCTGGATCGGGCCCGGACGGCCATCGATTCGGGTGCGGCCGCCGAGGCCCTGGAACGCCTGGCCGCCGCAAGCCACGCGGCCCCATGAGCGCTTCCATCCTGGACCGGATTGTAGCCGACACCCGCGCAGCGCTGCCCAAGCGACGTTCAGATCGGCCCGTGCGTGCGCTGGAATCCATGGATGGATTCGCCCGCACGCCCTTGTCCCTGGCCCAGGCCGTACGCCATACTCATGTGTCGGAGGGCATGGCCATCATTGCCGAAGCCAAGAAAAGGTCTCCCTCGAAAGGCCTCCTGCGGGATCCCTTCGATACGCGCGCCATTGTCCGAACCTATACGGACAACGGCGCGGCTGCGCTTTCCATCCTGACCGAGCCCCTGTATTTCGGTGGAGACCCTGCTTTCCTGGAGGCCGCCCGACTGGAAACCGGCATCCCCCTCCTGCGGAAGGACTTCATTGTCGATCCCTATCAGGTTGTGGAGGCCCGTGCATGGGGGGCGGACGCCATATTGCTCATTGCCACCATCCTGGATAGGCACCAGGCCGGTGAGTTGGTTGCTGCAGCCACGGAGCTCGGTCTGTCCGTCCTCATGGAGCTCTACGACGCCCATGAGCTGGACCGCCTGGATGTGGACACGCTCGACGTCATGGGGGTGAACAGCCGGGACCTTCACACGTTCGAAGTGGACCTCCCGGCGGCCATCCGTACCCTGTCGGCGCTCCCGGATCACGTCGTGCGTGTCGCAGAAAGCGGGATTTCCTCTCCCGATGACATCAACCTGTTGAGGGACAACGGCATCCATGCAGCGTTGGTCGGAGAAGCCTTCATGCGTGCCGAAGACCCGGGACACGCATTGGCCCACCTGCTCGGCCGTCAACCGTATTCCCAGATTTGAATTGCAATCCACGCCTTCCCAGATGACCCAGATCAAAATATGCGGCATTGCCAACCTTGCCGATGCCCGCTTCGCAGCCGGCGCCGGGGCTGATTTCCTGGGCTTTGTCCAGCATCCGGAGAGTCCCCGCTACATTGAACCGCGCAAGGCCCGAGAGATCATTGACTGGGTCTATGGGGCCAAGCCAGTCGGTGTATTCGTGAATCGACGTCCGTTTGACGTCAATGCCATTGCGACGGAAGCCGGGTTCGAGTTCGTGCAGCTCCACGGAGACGAAACGCCGGAGATGTGCCAGGACCTCGATTTCCCTGTCATCAAGGCCATCCGTGTTCGACCGGAGTGGTCGGCGAATGCCATTGAAGACGCGGTCGGACCGTTCTCGGACGTGGTCGATTATGTCCTGTTCGATACGTGGGATGCGGCACTGTTCGGCGGCACGGGCAAACCCTTTGACTGGTCCGTGCTGTCCCATGCTTCACTGCCGGTTCCTTACTTCCTGGCGGGCGGGCTGACACCGGACACGGTGGCCGACGCCCTCTCCGCCTGCACGCCCTTCGGCGTGGATGTGAGCAGTGGTGTCGAAGAGGCCCCGGGGCAGAAGGATTTCGGAGCCATCTCACAATTCGTAGAGGCCGTACGCCCATGAATTCATTGACCCAGCCCGACGCCACCGGCCATTTCGGCCCGTACGGTGGCCGGTTCGTGCCCGAAATCCTGATGCCGGCGCTTGAGGAGTTGACCCATGCCTGGCAGGCTGCCAAGACGGATCCGGAATTCCAGGCGACGTTGGACGGCCTGTTGGCCGACTATGTGGGTCGGCCGACCGCGCTCACCTTCGCCGAGCGCCTTACGGAGCATTTCAACGGCCCGCAGATCTGGCTGAAACGGGAAGACCTCTGCCATACCGGAGCGCACAAGATCAACAATACGGTGGGGCAAATCCTGCTGGCGCGCCGCATGGGCAAGTCCAGGATCATTGCCGAAACCGGTGCCGGTCAGCATGGTGTGGCCACGGCAACCGTGTGCGCCCGCTTCGGGATGGAATGCATTGTCTACATGGGCGCCGAAGACATGGAACGGCAGCGCCTGAACGTCCTTCGCATGGAGTTGCTGGGTGCCGAAGTCCGACCCGCCACCAGCGGCAGCCAGACGCTGAAGGATGCCACGAACGAGGCCATCCGTGACTGGGTGACGAATGTGCAGGACACGTTCTATATCATCGGCTCCGTGGTCGGTCCCCACCCCTATCCGGCCATGGTCCGGGACTTCCACACCATCATCGGGCGGGAGACCGCGGCGCAGCTCAAGCAGAAGACGGGACGCGACGCGCCCGATGTCCTGCTGGCATGCGTGGGAGGCGGCTCGAACGCCATCGGCCTGTTCCACCCGTTCCTGGACGTCCCCGACGTCCGTTGCATTGGCGTGGAAGCCTCCGGCGAAGGTCTTGATGGCCGGCATGCAGCCACGCTGACCCTGGGCAGCCCGGGTGTCCTCCATGGTGCGATGTCCTATCTGCTCCAGGACCAGGAAGGACAGGTCCAACTGGCCCACTCCATTTCAGCCGGCCTGGATTACCCGGGCGTAGGTCCGGAGCATTCCTGGTTGAAGGATTCCGGGCAGGTGGAATATGTGTCTGCCACGGACCGGGAAGCACTGGATGCCCTCCAACTGGTCTCCCGGCTGGAAGGCATTATCCCGGCCTTGGAAACCGCGCACGCCATCGCCCACCTTCCCGCCCTGGCACGTGAACTCGGTCCCGACGCCATTGTGGTGGTCGGTTGTTCGGGTCGCGGCGACAAGGACATGGGCACCATCGCGCAACACATGACTTCCCCGAGCCACCCATGAGCCGCCTTTCCACAGCCATCCTTGCGGCCCGGCCGGCACTCGGCATCTTCCTGACCGCCGGCTTTCCGTCCCGCGCGGACACCCTGCCCGTCCTGAGAGCCATTGAAGACGGCGGCGCCGACTTCATTGAACTGGGCATGCCCTTTTCGGACCCGCTGGCGGAAGGTCTTCCCATCCAGCGCTCCTCCAAGCGTGCCCTCGAAGACGGCATGACCATGCAGCGGACCCTCGACATGGCAGCTGCGTTCCGGGCTGAAAGCACGCTCCCGTTGCTCCTCATGGGCTATGCGAACCCTGTTCTCCGATATGGCCCCGGCAACTTTTTCAGGGCCTGCCGGTCTTCCGGAGTGGATGGCGTCATCCTCCCGGACGTGCCGTTGGAAGAAGCCCCCCGGTTCACATCCGAGGCAGCAGCCAACGATATCGACTTCGTCTTCCTCGTATCCCCCACCACGTCCAACGCGCGCATGCAACAGATTGATCAGCACGCCAGTGGATTCGTGTATGCCGTTTCGGTCAACGGGATCACGGGCACGGCGCTCGGGGACGCCGACAGCACCGCGGCCTATCTGAAACGTGCGCGAACCCACATCGTGCAGAATCCTTTGATGGTGGGTTTCGGTATCCGCAACCACGATGACGTGGTCCGTCTGTCGCCCAGCACCGACGGATGCATTGTCGGTTCGGCCCTGGTCGGACAGATCGAGCAGTGGTGGGATGAACGGCCGGACGCCACGCCGGGCGAACGTCTGGATGCCGTCCGTACCTTTGTCCACAGCCTCAAGAACGGGTAAACACGAGAAACCATGCCAAACCTGCCTGCCACGCCCACAACGGGACGCCGTTCGTTCCTGGACACTGTGCGTTTCCCCGGATTCCGCCCCCTTCTCCTTGCACTGCTCCTGGTGACGATGACCGGCTGCGAAGCCCTGGATTATCGCCCCTATGCCGTGGGCCGGGAAGGCGAGGTCGTGGTCGTCATCGACTCCACGCGATGGGAAGGCCCCGTCGGAGAGGCCATCCGGCGAAACATCGCCCCGTACCTGGGAACCCTTCCCGCTCCGGAGCGCGAATTCAACGTGCGTCGTGTGTCCCTGACGTCCCAACGGCTCCTGGATGGCGTCCAAGCGCAGAAAAACGTCATTTTTGTCTCTCCGATTTCGGACGACACCCCCGAGTCCCGCTTCATGCGGGCCCGTCTGGACAGCGCATCGGTTGAAGCGGTCCTCGCCGGACAGTCAGCCGTCATCCCTCGCCGGGACCTCTGGCGTCAGCAACAACAAGTGGTTTACGTGGTTGCCGGTTCCGACGATGAACTCATCCGGGTCCTGGATGAGCGCGGAGATGACATCCGCTACCAGTTCAATACCATCACGCGGGAACGGCTGACCGAGGACATGTTCGAGAAGGGCCGTCAGTTCGCCATGGAGGACACCCTGCTTGCCAACCATGGCTTCACGCTGAACATGCAGCATGATTACTTCGTGGGCATCGACACGACCAATTTCATCTGGCTTCGCCGCGTGGTCAGCTCGGAGTCCTGGCGCAGCCTGTTCGTGTATTACGTGGACGATTTCGACCCGACCAACCTGACTCCGGAGTGGATCCAGCAAGCCCGGGACCGGCTGACCGAAACCTACATCCGCGGAACCATGGATGGCTTCGTGACCACCGATTACCGCCGGGAATTGACGTCGGAGAACATCGATTTCAAGGGCCGCTTCGCCTACGAGACCCGTGGTCTGTGGCACATGATGGGCCGCCAGCCCGATGGCTCCCTGGTCGAGCACGGCATGGGCGGAGCGTTCGTGAACTACACCCTGTACGACGAAGAATCGGGGCGACTGTACATGATTGACGGGATGATCTTCGCCCCCGGGTTCGACAAGCGGGAATTCCTGCGTCAGATGGAAGTGATTGCATGGACCTTCCGTACGGAACGGGACGTCGCACTGGCGGCCTCCAGGGACGCGGTTTCCGCGTCGTTCTGACCATGTCGCTGCGACTGGAGCTGCGACACGTCGGATTCCTGCTGGTTTTTTCCATTCTGGTAGGATGCGCTCCGGCGGCGGGCGACCGGAATGGTCCGCCCCTCGCCGATTCCACGTTCGTGTCGGCCCTGGTCGCCTTGCATGTGGCCGATGCGTCCGCGTTTGCCGAGGACCGCACGCCAGCCGTGCACGTGCGGGATTCCGTACTGACGGCTCTGGACGTGCCGGCATCGGACTACGAAGCAACCCTGGCCTGGCACGTCGAGCATCCCGAAGCGTTGACTGCCATATACAATCAGGTGCTGGACCGCCTGAACCGACTCGACTTGCCTGACGCGTCGCCCTGACCCGACGAAAAGCCTCGCTCCGTTGACCAGATGTCAACCTGTGCCCGTCGCCACGCCGGGGCGGCCGGATGGCGTGAACGGTCCACATGCTCCGGCGTGGGAACGAAGGGATCGTGCCGCCCCAGGCACACATCACACCCCCCCGATCGCCGACCGCACCGGATCGGATCCGTCTCCCCGAAATGCCGCACCAGGGACGTCCTGCGACAGGTTGCAGACCGGACGTACCGGAGCATGGGCTTCAGAACAGCCTCCGTCCGCTTGCTGCCCTGCGCGAGTCGCTGCCGTTCCCGGATGGCTTCCGGAGTCACAAGCACCACGGAATGGGCGGGGGGGGGGGGCCCCGCCCCCCCCCCCCCCCCCCCGCAGAAAGGGGCGCCCCCACACGG
>JAVJVN010000018.1 GCA_040221055.1 Rhodothermales bacterium
CTCACACCCGCAAAAACATATTTTTTTTTTTTCAACCCTTAAATCATGAAATTTTTTTTTTATATCGGGGGGGGGGCCCGCCCGCCCCCCCCCCTCTTTTGTATATTCGACTCCATGTCATCCATCCACCCCTCCGCCCACATCGGCACGGGTACCGTCCTCGGTCACCACGTGGTCATTGAGGCCGACGTGCACGTCGGTCCGAACTGCCAGATCGGCCATCATGTCATCCTCCGGTCCGGCACGCGCATTGGTGCGTCGGTCCGGGTGGATGACGGCGCATCCATCGGCAAACAACCCATGCGGGCCGCCAATTCCGCGGTCACGACGGACGAGCGGCTTCCCGGTGCCGAGATCGGCGATCACTGCATTGTGGGAACGAATGTCGTGTTGTACGCGGGGTGCACATTGGCCGACCGCGTGCTCGTGGCGGACGGTGCTACGGTCCGGGAGCACGTCACCATCGGGGAGCGCACCATCGTGGGGCGGGGCGTGGCCATCGAGAACAAATGCACCATCGGCCGCCGCTGCAAACTGGAAACGAATGCCTACATCACGGCCTACTCCGTGCTGGAGGACTTCGTGTTCATTGCACCGGGCGTCCGCACATCCAACGACAATTTCGTGGGCCGCACGGAAGAGCGCTTCAAGCACTTCAAGGGAGTGACCGTCCGTCGAGGCGCCCGGATTGGCGTGGGCGCCATTACACTGCCCGGTATCACCATCGGGGAAGACGCCCTGATAGCGGCCGGGGCACTCGTGACGCGAGACGCCGAACCCGGCATGATACACGTGGGGATTCCCGCGAAACCTGTCCGTCCTGTCCCCCCTGAACAACGCCTCGATGCCCAGAACTGGTAATTCCGAAATCCAGATGGTCGACCTGCGCACGCAGTACGACCGCATGAAATCCGAAATCGATGCCGCCATCCAGCGGGTCCTGGACGACACATCCTTCATCAAGGGTCCTGAACTGGACGCGTTTGAAAACGCGCTAGGCGAGCGCCTGGGTGCCCATGTAGTGGGTGTCGCCAATGGCACCGATGCGCTCCAGATTGCCTTGATGGCCCTGGGCCTCCAGCCCGGCGATGAAGTCATCAACCCTTCGTTCACGTTCGTGGCCACGGCCGAAGCAGCCTCCCTGTTGGGAGCCGTACCGGTGTTCGCCGACATCGAACCGGACCGCTTCACCATGGACCCGGCCCGGATAGAGGAGCTCATTACACCGCGGACGCGAGCCATCGTACCCGTCCATCTGTTCGGCCAGTGCGCCGACATGGATGCCATCATGGCCATCTCGGAGAAGCATGGTATTCCGGTCGTTGAAGACACCGCCCAGGCCATCGGATCGGACTGGAACGGTCATCCGGCGGGCACCCGGGGCGCATTCGGCACGCTGTCATTCTTCCCCTCCAAGAACCTGGGTTGCTATGGTGACGGCGGTGGCGTGGTATCGAAGTCGGATGAGCTCATTGAACGGGCGCGCCTCATTGCCAACCACGGATCCCGGAAGAAATACCACAATGAAGTGGTGGGGGTCAACAGCCGACTCGACGCCCTTCAAGCCGCCATCCTGGACGTGAAACTGCGCCATCTGGACGAATATACCGAGCGGCGTCGGGCTGCTGCAGACATCTACGACCGGTTGTTGTCCGGCATCCCGGGTGTGACCATTCCCGTCCGCTCGCCCCACTCCCTCCACGTCTTCCACCAGTACACCATCCGGATTGGTCGGGGTCGGGACGACGTTCAGCGCAAATTGGACGAAGCCGGCATTCCGTCGGCCGTGTACTATCCGGTGCCGCTCCACCGGCTGCCGGTTTACGTCGACACCCCGCCCCGCCAGGCCCTGGAAGAGACCGAAAAGGCGGCAGCCGAAGTGCTTTCGCTGCCCATGCACACCGAACTCACGCTGGACATGCAGGAGCGGATTGCGGCCTGCATAGGGGCCGCGTAAGATCCCGTACGGAATCGTTCAAGCCGTAGCGGTCACGCGGAGCATTTCCTCGACGGTCGTCGCGCCCATTTTGACCAGTTCGCGCGCGCTGTCCTGCAGCGTCAGCATGCCCTCCTTGACGGCCAGCTGGCGGATCCGGTCTTCGTCAATGGCTTCCGCCGACTCGGCGATTTCCTGGCGGATTTCCCGCGAGAAGTACAACGTCTCACAAACGGCGCGCCGGCCTTTGTATCCGTTGCCTCCGCACTTCTGGCACTTGCCGCCATGCGCGGCCTGGTAGAAGGTGGTCCCGGCAATGTCGTCTTCCGTGAACCCGAGCGAGCGCAGCAGCACCAGATCGGGATCATGGTCCACCTTGCGGCAATCGGAGCACACCTCGCGGATGAGCCGCTGCGCCACGACCAGATTGATGGCATACGCAATCAGGAAGGGCTCAATGCCCATCTTGTAGAGCCGTGAAACGGCCGCGGGTGCATCGTTCGTATGAAGCGTTGAAAACGTAAGGTGACCGGTGTTGGCCAATTTGATCGCCAATTCGGCGGTCTGTCGGTCGCGCATCTCACCCACCATGACCACGTCCGGGTCGTGCCGGAGAATGGCGCGCAAAGCGCCTTCCAGGTCCAATTTGTGGCTGAGTTTGATCTGTCGCACGCCCTTGATGATGTACTCGACCGGGTCTTCCACGGTCAGTACGTTCACTTCCGGCGTCACCACCTGGTGCAGCGCGGCCACGAGCGTGGTCGACTTGCCCGATCCCGTGGGACCCGTCAGGATGACCATGCCGTGCGGCTGCCGGATGGCCCGGTTGAAGCGCTCCAGGGCCACGTCCAGCATGCCCAGTTTGCGGATATCGGTCAGCACCTTCCGGTCATCCAGGATACGGATGACAATGCTCTCGGCGCGGATTTCCTGGTTTGCCGTGGCAATCGGCAGGATGGATACGCGGAACCGGATAAGCGCCCCGTCAATTTCGCGCTGGATGAACCCGTCCTGGGCCATGTCCCGCTCGAACCGGTCCACGTTCGTGGAATTGTCCTTGACGACGGCCAGGAAGGCCTCCGGATGCACTTTCTCTTCGGTGTGCCACTTCTTGAGCCGTCCGTCCGTCCGGAAATGGATTTCGACGGCCCGGTTCTGATTCGGATAGATGTGGATATCACTCGCATTGCGGCGAACCGATTCCATGAGCGCGGCCTCGAACAGGTTGATGAGCTTCGAGCGGCTCATTTCAGCCTCGAGGGCCTCCTCGTCGAGTACGTCCTCGGTCTCCTCGTAGGACATGCCCAGGTCAAACGCCTGCGTATCCTGCGTTATGCGCTCCAGATATTCGTTCTTGCGCGGAAACAGCTCGTCCAGGAGGCGCACGATGTCGGTTTCGGGCGCATAGCGCAGCTCGAATCGACCCACATCCAGCGAATGCAACAGTTTGTTCACGTCCGGCCGCGTGGGGTCGGGGGTCACGAAGACCATGCGACCCGTGCCCGTGTCGAAATCCAGGGCATGCTCGAACGGCAGCAAAAGCATTTCGAGCATCTCCTCGCGATGATGCTCGGCCAATGTCTCCATGGTCAAACGCACGAAATCGTGGTCGGGGCGCCCCGGTACCAGGGTTTCCTGCTTGAATGCGTACACGGCGGCGGCTTTGCCATACACCGTCGGGCGGTCCACGGACGGCAAGTCGGCCAACACGCGCCAGAGCGCATCGCGACCGGCCTCGGCCGCATGAATGGCGGCAGCTTCCGCAACCTGTTCCTCGGTCACCAGATTCTCGGCTACCAGGGCTTTCACCACGCGATCCTTGGACACGCGTTTCTGCACATCGGTCGCCGATACCGGCTTGATCTCGATCGGAGCCGCCGGCTCAGGCGCGATTTCCCCTTCCGGGGCGTCTTCTTCAATCCGGAAGTAGGCCCGGACATTCTCCAGGGCTTCGGCCAGTTCGGCTTCCGGGGTATATACACAGACCACTTCAAGGGGCGCGCCCAACAAGGCGGTCTGGGCTGCGGAAGAGGTCGGATCGGACGATGCCAGCAACAACCCGCCCTGCGCAATCTGGTCAATCGGCACGAGCCCCGCCTCGATCATGCGGACAATGTCTTCCCGCTGCAGGGCCTGTTGGATGCGGTCCATGAGCGTCACGGTCGGGCGTGCCCCGATGAACGACTCCAGTGCATAGCCCGCGTGAGCCGCAGCGGCTTCACGGATGCGCTCCGGATCGGTGCTTTCCAGCCTGCACAGGACCCGCCACAGGTCCTCCCCGTCCTCGCGCAGTCGCAGGGCATCGAATACCTGCGTGATGTTGACAATCTCTTCGCGGAGAAGGCTCAGCACGAGTTCATCCTTGATGACACCGGCCGCAGGCACGAGATCATTCTCCAAAGGAGCATCTGACGCCATGTGGGCCGTCACGGCTGCGTCCAACTCCCCGTCGCTGATCATTTCATCGATCCGTCCGGAAATCTCCTCTTCGGCGAATCCGTAGATCTGATCGATGGAGTAGGATTCAGGTGCACGTCCCCCACCGGCCGCAGAACCGGTTTCGGGATCCTCGGCCAATGCAGCCGCCCACTCATCCGCGCTGAGCGTGGACAGCTCCGACAGGATGTCGTTCAGGAGCGTGTCGTCCTGGGGTGATATGTGATCCCTTTCCTTCATGGGGTTACTTCATCATATCGGTACTAGATGGCTGAACCAAAGCGAGTTCCGAAGAAAGTACCGTGAGGACCAGGATGGCGACCGTGATGATCATGGCCACGACCGTCTGGATCATCTCCACCGTGGACTTCAGCTTGAGCCCGGTTTCGTTCTCATAGTAGTCCGCCATCTGGCGGGCCGCCGCCCGGACGTTGCCGGTTTCCGATCCACTCCGGAAGCGTGCCAGGGACATCGACGTAAACACGCCCGACGCTTCCATGGCCTTCACCAGGTCGGCCCCCTGGGCCACCATGAGCGGAATGGTAATGGTTTTTATCCGGTGTTCCATGTACTTGTTGCCCGATGCCTCCGCGGCAATGCGGATGACGGAAATGTTCTCGCCCGAGCCGGAATAGAGCACGGCAAACACGCGGCAGAAGATCTCGATGTTCAACTTGTGCAGCAGCGACCCGATGACCGGAATCCGGATCATGTACTGATGGATGAGGAAGCCCCCCCGCTGCGACTTCGCGAAGGCCACTATCCCGACAACGACGCTCACAAACGACCCGATGACCCACATCCAGTTGGCATCCATCCACGCGGAGAATTCCAGTGTGGCGGTGGTCATGGGGGGAAGATCAATACCGAATCCGGCGAACAGACCGGCCGTCTCCGGGAAAATGTACCAGATGTACCACACGAACGCGGCAATCAATACGACCATCGTAATGGCCGGCGTCACCATGGCGCTCTTCGTGCTCTTCTTGAACTCGTTCTGACGCTCCAGGAACCGGGCCGTGGCTTCGTAGATCTCGGACATGTTGCCCGTCTGCGAGGCAATGCCCAGCATGTAGGCCGTAAACTTGCCCAGCATGTGCTGCTGCTTCATGAACGCCTGCTGGGCTTCCATGCCTCCCTTCAGGTCGCCGTTCAAGTCGCGGATGACCTGCTTCAGGCTGTTCGACGACACGTCGTTCACCAGCAGGTTCAGGATTTCGTC
Source organism: Rhodothermales bacterium (assembly GCA_040221055.1). NCBI lineage: Bacteria > Pseudomonadati > Rhodothermota > Rhodothermia > Rhodothermales > Rhodothermales bacterium. The sequence continues at coordinate 5,595 of JAVJVN010000018.1, forward strand.
GAAGGGCAGCTTCTCCTTCAGCAGGTTCGCCGAGAGGCGTACGAACATGATGAGGTCCTGCTGCGGGGGCTTGCGCTGGAAGTCGAACCATTTCTTCTGGATCTTCAGGACCTCCAGGCCCATCTTTTCCAGTGCCGACCGTAATTCATCCTCGGAAAAGGACTTCTGCTCACCGTTTATGAGCTTTCCGTTGGGATGACGCACCCTGTAGATGTACGTCTGCCGCTGCGCAATGTCCTGCGGCCGGAATCCGTGCCGTTCGCCCAGCGAATCCACCCGTTTGCGGGCGGCCTTCTCGCTCGAGGCGAATACCGTTCCCTGGACCGGTTGACCGGTGCCGTTTATCCCGTTGAATCTGAATTCCTTTACAGCCATGTACGTGGTCAGTCCTCCTCTCCGTCCAGTGTGATCCCGCCCGTGAAGCTGACGTCGGTCTGATTGATGGCGTGACCAGACACAAAGGTCCGCGCGCCGATATTCGGGTCGCGCTTGCTTACCCCGGTGATTTCAACGGTCGATGCGGTGGCCGCCGTAATGGCAAACGTGCCGTAATTGGTTTCCACATTCATGCTGAGCTTCTCCATGCCATCCTCCGCCAGACCGGCATACGATGCGTTGCCTCCATTGAAGGGATCCAGCTTGGTCTTCCAGAAGACCGCCGAGTTGGCGATCTCGAGGTTCCGGTTCACCAGGTTGTCGGCAATCACCTTGGCGCTCTGGTCTTCCCAGGCATACATGCCGGCGATGATCGCAACGCCGACAATGATGATGCCGAGGACCAGCAGGAGCAGTTGTTGTTGACCCATGATGAATCAGGATTGGGAATGAAGGTCATTGAACGTATCGGCCTGTCACGGAATGACTTAATCCGGGCTGTATCTTTTTGATACGAAGTCGTCCGCCTCCCCTCTGGTCCCGGCATGACCGGCACCCTCCGATTGCCCCAAAAGAAAAAAGGGGCGGCGCTTTCGCGCCGCCCCTTTTCCCAAGGCTTACGGGCCTGTATTCAAGTTGGCTTATTATGAAGCCACGTAGTTCGATACCGTTGTCGTGATGTCGCCCGGTGCCGTACCGTCTACCGCGACTACCACCTGATTCGCCTGTTCCGTGTTGATGGCCGTGATGGTCAATACGCCGGCGGCTTCGGTCATGGTGATCGTGCCATTCAAGTTGACATAAGCGCCGTCACCGTTCACGGTATATCCAAGCTTGGGAAGCGTCAGGCCGTCCCACATGTCAGCGGCTGCGTTGCCGGCACCACCACCGAAGGCGGTCGGCTTCAGGCGCCAGGCCTGTGCATCGGAGGCAATCCGGATGGCGTCATTGACGAGCGCATCGGAGTTGGCCTTTTTCATGTTTTCGGAGAATGCCTGGATTCCAACGACGACGGCCAGGCCGACGATCACGATTCCAAGGACGAGGAGAAGAAGTTGCTGCTGACCCATTGTAGTACCTCAAGGATGGTCTGTTGCTTTTTCTGAACGCCGGTTTGACGTTGTGTTTCACGTCTCGTATCGGCGTCCCCGGGTAGGCCTTAAGAAATTCGTTTGTGAAGATCGTGTTAAGTTGCTTTGTGATCTTCCGCACAAATTCCCGGCTTGCCGGGGGGTGTGTCCCGCACCTTGCGCAACACAAGGGTGATCATCGCGTTATATCGAAGGGACTTAAATTTCCCCCGGCACTTTTTTGCCGCCACTTCTGAAAAAGCCACGTGAGGCCCGCCATGACCAACAAGGAACGCATGAAAACCACGATCGATGAGATGAAGGTCAAAGGCACACATCTCGTCAGCAACGTCAAGGAAGTCATTGAGGAAGGCAATGCCCGCCGCGTCAGCATCCGCAAGGATGGTCGCACGCTCATGGAGGTGCCCCTCTCGGTCGGTGTGGGCGGCGCGGCCGCGGCCATCTTCTTCACGCCGGTCCTGGCCGCCGTTGGCGCACTGGCTGCCCTCGTGACGGATGTGGATGTCGTCGTCGAGCGCGTCATCGCGGAAGTCGAGGTTGTGGACGAAGATCCAAAGGCCTGACGCCACACCGTGGAAGTGACCCCTGCCCTTCCGGTCCTGTTCTCTGACGTCCTGGGCGCGGCCGACATCCTGTCCGGCCGCGCCCACCGGACGCCCGTCATGACATCGCGCCAGTTGGATGCGCTCGCGGACGCCAGCCTGTTCCTGAAGTGTGAGAACCTGCAGCGGACGGGCGCCTTCAAGTTCCGCGGTGCCTGCAACGCCCTGTCCCGCCTTACCGATGCCGAGCGTGAGCGCGGTGTCCTCACCTATTCGTCTGGAAACCATGCCCAAGCCATTGCGCTTGCCGGCTCCCTGCTGGGCATCCGGACCACCATCATCATGCCCTCTGATGCCCCCGCCGTGAAAATAGCGGCCACGAAGGGCTACGGTGCGGATATCGTCACCTACGACAAGACGGTGACGACCCGGGAAGACCTGGCTGCCGAGCTCCAATCCGCATCCGGCGCCACACTCATCCCCCCCTACGACCACCCACACGTGGTGGCCGGTCAGGGCACCGTCGGCCTTGAGCTGCTGCAAGCCATTCCTCACCTGGACTATCTGTTCGTGTGTTGTGGCGGCGGGGGCCTCCTGTCCGGCTGCGCCATTGCCGCACGCTCCCTGGCTCCGGAATGCAAGGTGGTCGGCGTTGAACCGGAGGCCGGGGACGACGCCACCCGCTCCTTTTATACCGGCACGCTACAAAGCGTCCACAATCCGGACACCATCGCGGACGGCGCCCGCACACCGTACCTGGGGAAGATTACTTTTCCGCTCATCCAGGCGCACGTGGACGACATGATCACGGTCTCTGACAGCCAGCTGGTCGACGGCATGCGCTTCCTGTGGGAGCGCATGAAACTCGTCGTCGAACCCACCGGCGTGCTGGCCCTCGCCGGTGCGCTTTCAGGCAAAATGGAAATCCGGGGCAAGAAAGTGGGCATTGTCATCAGCGGCGGCAACGTGGACCTCGCCCGGGCGTGTGAACTTTTCAGCTCCTGAGTCTTTGCCCGAAACGCTGCCCCCACCCGATCTCCCGGCGGTTCGCGCCTGGCTGGACCCCATCGTTGTCCGTTTCGAACAGGCGTCGTTCATCCAGGACGACCCGGTATCGGTACCCCACGCTTTCGATGATCCGCGCGACCAGGAACTCATTGGCCTGTTGGCTGCGCTGCTGGCCTGGGGACGGCGGGACATCATGCTGGCCAAATTGAACGATCTCTGTGAACGGATGGATTTCCGGCCCGCGCAATTCATCCGCGATCTTCGACCGACATCCAGGGCCCTGGACGGCTTCGTACACCGGACGTTCAATCCGGACGATGCCATGGGACTGTGTCTGTCGCTCCAATCCGCATTAAGGGAGCACAGGACCCTGGAAAACCTCTTCAGAACGGGCATGGACGTTCTGGATGATGGTTCTGGACCGAAGGACCTTACGCCCGCCCTTTCGGCCTTTTCCCATGCCCTGTTCGATGGCGTGCCGGGGCGGCCCAAGCGCATGAGGAAGCACCTGGCGCGACCGGAGACGGGATCGGCCTGCAAACGCCTGGTCATGTTCCTGCGCTGGATGGTCCGGTCCGGTCCGGTGGATCTGGGCATCTGGTCGACGCTGTCCCCTGCCGACCTGTGGTTGCCGCTGGATGTGCATTCCGGGCGTCAGGCACGCGAAGCGGGGCTTCTGGCCCGGAAGCAGAATGACTGGCGGTCCGTGCAGGAACTGACTGCCATATGCCGCCAGCTCCGCCCCGAGGACCCGGCCGCTTACGACTTTGCGTTCTTCGGCGTAGGTTCGTCGGGCGAATCGCTCTCCTGGAGTCGCGTATCGGCCACATGATCGCCGATGGCGTGGTAGGCCCGCTGGTGGTAGACCACCGGTCGTCCTTCCCCCCCTTCGAGCACGTTCACGACGCATCCCACGACAATGGAGTGGTCGCCGGCATCGTGGATGGCCTCCGTCCGGCAATCGAAGCGGACGAGCGCATCATCCAGAACGGGATATCCGAACGGCCCATCTACCATGCGGACGCCATCCGTCTGCTCGACCGACGTGTAGTGCGGCATGGCGAACCGGTCCGACAGATCACTCTGGTCGTCCCTGAGGACATGCACCACGAAGGAGCCCCCGTTCACCAAGGCATGGTGGGAGCGGGCCGTCTTCATGACGTTGAAGCACACCAGCGGCGGCTCCAGGGACAGGCTGACAAAGGAGCCGATGGTGATCCCGGTGGGCAGGTCCGGATCCGGCTGTTCGAACAGGACAACGGTCACCACCGTCGGGACGTGCCGGAATCCGCATTTGAAGGCCGATGGCGGGACACCGGTCAGGGAGGCTGGAATCATGAGAACACGTCCTTTACGCGCGAGAAAAATGATTTGCGGTCGCCGAGCGATTCCGGATCGGGCCGGAAATGCTCGCTCTGGGCGAGGTTTTTCAGGATGGCGCGCTCCTCCTCACTGAGGGACAACGGCGTCCACACGTGGATGCGGACCAGCTGATCGCCCCGCCGGGCCGATTCGATATCCGGAATACCCCGATCCCGCATCCGCAGGATCTTGCCCGACTGCACGCCGGGATCAATCTGGAGCTTCGCCCGGCCCTTCAGGGTCGGGACCTCCGCCTCGGTGCCGAGCGCCGCATCGGGGATGGACAGATACAATTCGTGGTAGATGTCGAGCCCGTCGCGGGTGAAGTGTTCGTGGGGCTTCTCTTCGATTTCCACGCGCAGGTCGCCGGAGGGACCGCTTCGCAGACCCGCGTTCCCGGCGCCCCGCAGGGTCAGATAGTGTCCTTCCACGACACCCGCCGGAACCGTGATGGTAATGGTCTCCTCCCCTTTCACCCGGCCATCGCCCGCACACGTAGCGCACGGCTTCTTGATGGTCCGGCCTTCTCCCCGGCAGGTCGGGCAGGGCTGCACGTTCACGAACTGTCCGAATACGCTTCGGGTGACCTGCCGGACTTCGCCCGCCCCCTGGCACATGCTGCAGGTCGCGAAATCCGTCTCCGGATTCTGCGCGCCCTGACCGTCGCACGTTTCACAGGCAATGTACTTGCGGACCTTGATCTTCTTCTCGGTCCCCTCGGCCACCTCCTCGAGCGTCAGCGGAAGTTTTATCCGGAGATCGCTTCCCGGACGTCCGGTCCCCCGTGCGCCCCGACGCCGTCCGCCGCCACCACCGAATACCTCATCGAAAATGCTGCCGCCGCTGCCGAAGATGTCGCTGAAGGCACTGAAGATGTCATTGATGTCCTGGAAGCCCTGCTGACCGCCCGCTCCGTTGCCACGCACGCCGGCGTGCCCGAACTGGTTATAGCGTTGGCGCTTTTCGGGGTTCGAGAGCACCTCGTAGGCCTCGGCCGCCTCCTTGAATTTTTCCTCGGCCTCCGGATTGCCCTGGTTCCGGTCCGGATGGTACTTCAGGGCCAGCTTCCGGTAGGCCTTCTTCAGTTCGTCGGCACCGGCATCGCGACCGACACCGAGGATTTCGTAGTAGTCCCGCATCAGTTGGCCACCACTACTTTCGCGTGGCGCAGGACACGGTCACCCATGCGGTATCCGGTCTGGACAACCGCCAGGACGGTGCCTTCCTCCACGCCGTCCGGAGCCGGTTGCTGCATGAGTGCCTCGTGCATGTCCTCGTCGAAGGCCTCGCCTTCCGCCTCAATGGCTTCCACGCCGAGCTTGGAGAGTTCATCCATCAACTTCTGGTACACCAGTTCAACACCGCTCTTCAGTGAACGATACGCCGGTGAAAGCTCGGTATCGGTCTCCGCCTCCGCCTTGTCCGTGGCTTCAAGCGATCGCTGGAAGTCATCCACGATGTCCAGCAATTGGCCGACCACCAGGCTCTTGCCGAACGTGACCATCTGCGCCTTCTCCTGCTCCGTCCGACGGCGGTAGTTCTGGAACTCGGCGGCCGTGCGTTTCCACTGGTCGTTCGCAGCCTCCAGCTCGGTTTTCAACTCATCGATCTCCTTGGCGCGGTCGGCCAGTTCATCGATGGCTTGGAGGACCATGTCCGCGTCCTGCTCGCCGGCTGCGGGCGTGTTTTCCGCGGAATCATTCACGGATGGATTCTGTGTCATACCACTTGGGCCTGTTTTCAGGGTGGACCTGTCTTCTCAGGTGCTGCCTTGTTCGGGTCGCCGGATCAGGCGTCAATCGACTCGGGGCGGCTCATGAGCATTGCCATGCCTTCCACGAGCGCGACGGCGCGACCATAATTCATACGAGTTGGGCCGATTACGCCAATGGTCCCCTGCATGTTGCTTCTCAAATATGAAGCTGTGACGATGGACAGGCTGCACCCCCCGTCACCGGGTGTATGTCCGATATGGATGCGTGCCTGACCGGGTCCGGGCTCGGGCGCCGAAGGATTCCCCGGTTGTTCGAGCAGTTGGATGATGCCGTTTTCGTCGTCAATCATCTCAATCAGCTGGCGCACGGTGCCGGAATCGGCGAACTCGGGCTGCGACAACATGAAGGTGGTCCCTTCCAACTGGATGGTCCGGTGGCGAGCTCCGTCGGCGAACAGGTCACCGCTGCGGCGCAGCATGAGTTGGACGATCCCTGCCGAATCCTCGGCCAGGTCCTGGATGCGGGGCACCACGGTCCGTCGGATTTCGTCCAGCGTCAGTCCACCCAGACGTTCGTTGAGCACGACCACCAGCCGGTCCAGCCGGTCCCGTTGCATGGTCAACTCGTACGGGAATACGATGGTCTTGACCAGCCCGCCACGAACACTCACCACGAACATGACACGATCGGAGGAGACCGGGACAATATCCAGCCGCTCCAGGATTCCGTTCTTCATTTCGGGCGACATGACCACACCCAGCAGGCGCGCCAGACGGGCCAACAGTCGGGACGATTCCCGGACCAGCTCGTCGGTGTCATCCACCAGGATCTGCAATTGCTGCTGGATGAGATGCCGCTCATCGGCCGGCAGAACCGCCACGTCCATCAGTTCATCCACGAACGCCCGGTAGCCCAACTCGGTCGGCACGCGTCCGGCTGACGTGTGCGGATGACCCAGGAAGCCCAGCTTCTCCAGGTCGTTCATGGTATTCCGTATGCTGGCCGGACTGAGCCCCAGATGGGCGTCCTCGGACACCACACGGGAACCCACCGGACCGGCGGTTTCAATGAAGTGCTTCACGACCAGACGCAAGACAGACCGTTGCCGGTCTGTCAAGCGCGCCGTCCGAACGTCGCGGGGTTGATATGTAGAGGGCGGTCGGCTCATGTACTGCGGGATTCAACAGTCCGTCCCCGCGTGGTGTTTCCGTCGGGCCCGGGCTATCGCATGGCGTCCACGCCTTCGTTCCACAGCCAATCGTGGCCCTCGGGAAGAAGCGAGAACGGGACGTATCCGGTGGATGCATCCGGCCGGTACAGCCGGGAACGACCGATTTCACGGACCCGCTCGCGGCGGAAGTCCAGGCGGCCGGCTTCTCCGGTCCAGGCATTCACGATTTCAAAGCCGCGTCGGCGATCCCCGAGCAGGTAAAGATCCGTATCGAACGTCATGTCCCCATCGCGATAGACGGTTGCCTCAACCCGGGACAACTCCAACGGAATATCATGGACCGACCCCACATACCGACCATCCGAGTACACGGCAATCGATTCGATTTCGATATCCAGGACGGCTTTCCGGTCATCGGCCCACAGGACGCGGTGCCGGTAATTCGCCTCGTACTCAATGCGCTCGGCCCTGCGGGACCGGTCGCGGCTGTGGACAATGACCACATGCCGATGGGTATACCGGGGGGCCCAGTGCCGCACGTATCGGGTCTCCCACGGCCAGAAATTCACGTGGATGTCAACGCGGGGACGCCGCACGTACACGTGGGGCTGGACCTTGGCGTATCCGTATTTGGGCGCAACGTAGACGCGACCTGGGCGGCGATCCACACGGCGGTTATCCACACGGCGGTCATCCCGGCGGCGATCCACACGGCGGTCCGCTCGGTTGTCCGCTCGGCGGTCTGCTCGGCGGTCATCCCCGCGCTTCGCCTGCCGGGGCGCCTCGGCCCGGACCGGGGCCTTTGCCCGCTCACGCGCCGGAGCCTTCGTCTTTCGCTCAACCTTCCGCTCGGATTTCCGCTCGACCCGCTCACCCGCGTCGGTCCGTCCGCGCTGGGCCGTGGCCGGGGCCGGAGCGACCAGGAATCCCATGAGGATCATCAGGAAAAAGCCGACAAACAGCCGGTGCGGGGAAGCTACCGACCGTCGCTGTGGTGAAAGGAAAGGAATGCGTGACATCGTGGACCTCCGTTTCAGGGTTGGTTGACAGCCCGACTCCCTGAAAACGCCGTGCCAAGCCCCTCAAATCAACCGGAAAACGGCACGAAAGGCCGGCCAGGCCGCAAATGCGTCACGCCGGGACGCAACGACTGTCCACCTTCATGGACACTTCTCAGACCGGCGTGCCCCACACCATGACACCGCCGATGTGACTCACCCACGCAATCAGTGCGGCGGCCCCCAGCGCCACCAGGAAGCCCACCAAGCGCATCCACAGGGCGCTGCCCGGTCGCGAGACGTCACGCCTCGACGCGCGGAGCATCAACCAGAACAGGAGGGCCGACACTCCGATTACCCACAGCGACCACTCGGCCATCGATTCGTGGAATTCCACGAGGGCATCCACAATCGGAACACCTTCGCTCTGCTCCTCCAGGGCCTCCCCCGTCAGGAATGCGCCCCACGTGGCCAGCCATCCGAGCGTTTGCAGCACGGCGGCAGCCATCAGCATCCAGCGCCGGTCCCAGACGAGCCAGAGCATCGCCGCCCCCAGGGCAAGACCTACCGTGGCAATCGGAAAGTGCACCAAGAGCGGGTGCAGGGCCGGAATACGATACTGGAAAACCTGTTCGAACACGGGGCAATCACATGGCGTACAAAAGGAAATCAACTTTCCACGCGGACATGAAGTTTCTATCCACGCTCGTCGCCAACGTCCTGGGGACGTTCATTGCCATCGGAATCCTGTTCTTCGTGGCCTTCCTGTTCATGGTCGCGCTGGTGGCCTCCACCGATTCCACACCGGCCGTCCGTTCGGGCACGGTCCTCGTCCTGGACCTCGATGGAACCGTGGCCGAGCGCGTCTCCGGCGATCCCACGGCCCAGTTGTTCATGGGAGAGGCCGCCTACGGCATGCAGGATCTCATTGACGGAATCGAGCGGGCCGCCGACGACGACCGGATTGCCGGTCTCTGGATTCGTCCCGGCATGCTGGCCATGGACTGGTCCAAACTGGAAGCCACGAAGCGCGCCATTGAGACCTTCAAGGCGTCCGGAAAGCCGGTGCTTGCATCGTCCAGCGCCTATTACGTCGGGGAAAACGCGTATTTCCTGATGTCCGCGGCCGATCGCGTATTCCTCGATCCCCAGGCCATGTTTGAATACAACGGATTCGCGACCCAGGTCTTCTACCTGGCCGACCTGTTCGAACGGCTGGAAATCAATCCGGTCGTGGTCCGGAGTGGCACGTACAAGGCAGCGGTCGAGCCCTTCCTGCGGACGGACCTGTCGCCCGAGAATCGTGAGCAGATGCAGGCCATGGTGGATGCCATCCAGCAGACGTTCGTGCAGGGCGTGGCGGTCGGGCGGGGCGTGGCTCCCGACGAGCTGGAGCGGATGCTGGTCGAGGATGCCATGATGTCCGCGTCGGAAGCCTTTGCGGCCGGTCTCGTCGACACCCTTGCTTACGAATCGGACGTGCGGCTGGCCTTCCAGACGGCGCTCAGTGCCGATTCCACCCAGCGGCTCCCGACCGTGTCGATTTCCCGGTATGCCCGCACGCTTCCGTCGGGCCTGTCCACGTCCGGGGACATCGCCGTCGTGCACGTTTCCGGGACCATGGTTCCGGGAGATGCGGGAGATGCGTCGCCCTTCGGCGGCGGCTCCATGGCGGCAGCCGGTACGGTGATCAAGGCGGTGAACGATGCGTCGCGATCCTCCCGCACGAAAGCCATCGTGCTCCGGATTGATTCACCGGGTGGCTTCGCGCCCGCGGCCGACGCCATGCTGGATGCCGTGCGGAAGCTCGACCCCGAAGTCCCCGTCATCGTCTCCATGGGCAACATGGCCGCGTCAGGAGGATACTGGCTGGCCACCGGGGGCGACCACATCGTGGCCGAGGCCACGACGCTCACGGGATCCATCGGGGTCTTCAGCTTGGCGTTCGACCTGGGGGATTTCCTGGGAGAGACGCTCGGCGTGGATGTGGACGTGGTCCGCACCAGCCCCTATGCGGACATGTTCTCCGGGATGCGCGAACCGAATGCGGCTGAAATCGCCATCCTCCAGCGCCAGGCCGATTCCACCTACGAAGCGTTCGTGGCCCTCGTCGCCGAGGCGCGTGGCATGACCGTGGAAGAAGCCGATGCCGTTGCCCAGGGGCGCGTCTGGATGGGCAAGGATGCTCTGGAGGTCGGATTGGTGGACGAACTGGGTGGTCTGGACCGGGCCATTTCCGTGGCCGCGGAGAGAGCTGGCCTGGACCCGGAAACAGCATCGGTAGCGCATTTTCCCGCTCCGCTGTCCTTCTTCGAACAGCTTTCCCGCAGCATGGGCAGTACCGTCCGCGCCGTGGTGTCTCCCACGGTCGAACTCCCCGAGCCACTGGACAGCAAACTGCGCGACGTGCGTGCGCTCAGCGGACTCCGGGGTCAGACCCAGGCGCTCCTGCCGTTCCGCTGGTCCATCAATTGACCGCCGACGCTGCTTCCGGTACGACTATCAGGTTCTCGCCGGTCATTTCGGCCGGCTGATCCAAGCCCAGGATGGCCAGGATGGTCGGTGCCACGTCGCCCAACCGGCCCTCCCGAATGGGCCCGGTAAACCCCTCCAGCGCAATCAGATGGGGTACGGGGACCGTCGTATGGGCCGTGTGCGGCGACCCGTCCGGATTCCTCATGCGGTCGCAGTTGCCATGATCGGCAATGATGCTCACCGAGAACCCGCGCTCCATGGCCGCCGTCACGACCTCCGCGGCGGCCGCATCCACGGCTTCGACGGCTTTCACCGCCGCGTCGAAATCCCCGGTGTGCCCCACCATGTCCGGATTCGCGAAGTTGATGACCACGAGCGCATAGTCGTTCGTCCGGATGGCGTGCGCCACGCGGTTGCCCAACTCAGGCGCACTCATTTCCGGCTGCAGATCGTAGGTGGCCACCTTCGGTGACGGGATCATGATCCGGTCCTCACCGGGGAATGCATCCTCCCGCCCCCCGTTGAAGAAATAGGTGACGTGCGGATATTTCTCGGTCTCGGCCGCGCGCAACTGCCGCAGACCGGCGCTGGCCACGGCCTCTCCCAGGGTATGAGTCAGGTTGACCTTCGGGAATGCGACGGGAAACGGAAACGTGTTGTCATACTTGGCGAACGTCACGTAATCCAGATCCAGGCGGGCCACCGGAAACGCATCGAATTCCGGATCCGTCAATGCCCGGGTAAGCTGCCGGGCCCGGTCCGAACGGAAGTTGAAGACAATCACCGCATCGCCATCGGAAACCCGACCCGGGTCCGGGGTACCGTCGGCCACCAGGGGTTCCAGGAATTCGTCGGTCGTTCCGGCATCATACTGGGCCCGGATGGCATCCAGCCAGGCGTTCCGCTCGTCCGGGACGTGCGTTCCCACCCCTTCGACGAGTGCCCGCCATGCCTTCTCGACGCGCTCCCACCGGTTGTCCCTGTCCATGGCGAAATAGCGCCCCACGACGGTCGCCAGTCGGCCAGCACCCGTGCGCTCCATGGCGTCCAACAGCCAGGCCACATGCCCGGCACCGCTGTGCGGATCGGTGTCCCGACCATCCATGAAGGCATGCACACAGACCTTGTCCGATGCCATGCCTTCCCGAGCACACAACTCCAGGAGGGCCGCCACGTGATTCCGGTGGGAGTGCACGCCACCGTCCGAGAGCAGACCCATGAGGTGGAGGCGCCGTCCGGCCGCCTTGGCCTCGCGCACCACGCGCACCAGCACCTCGTTCGCGTAGAACGAACCGTCCTCGATGGCCACGTCTATCCGCGTGATGTCCTGGTACACCACGCGACCTGCTCCCAGGTTCATATGGCCGACTTCCGAATTGCCCATCTGCCCTTCGGGAAGCCCGACGGACCGCCCCGAGGCCTGCAGGCGACCGTGCGGCCATGTCGCGAACATCTTGTCCAGGAAAGGCTTGCGGGCGCGCTCAATGGCGCTGACAGACGGATCTTCGGCAATACCGTATCCGTCCAGGATGACCAAAAGGTGTTTGCGCATGGGTGTTATACTCGGTAGTCCTGTATGCGCTTCGTGGTTTCCCCCGTGCGCGTCAGGAAGACATTCATGGATCCACACCGCGGGCAGGATATCTGTTCCGTTCCGCTGCGATCCGTGACCCGGTCCGGATCATCAAAATAGTGGTTGCGCGTGGCGCAAAAATAAGTCCCTCTGCTCGCATCGAGCCCTTCCTGCGGCGCCGGCAACTGCTGCATGCGCGCCCACGTCTTGCACCACGCGGAAACCGTGCACCGTTCGCAGGAGGGATTCCGGGCCGTGCAGGTGTATCGGCCATGCAAGATGAGCAGATGATGCGCATCCCGCCAGGTTTCCTTCGGCAAGAGATCCTTCAGCTGTTTTTCCACGCGGGCCGGGGTCGTCGCATCTTCCCGCACCAACCCAATCCGGTTGGCCACGCGGAAGACATGGGTATCCACTGCGAGGGCATCCTGACCGAACGCTACGGCACTGACCACCTGCGCTGTCTTCTGGCCGACGCCCGGCAATTTCCGGAGGTCCTCGACCCGGTCAGGCACCTGCCCGTCGAACACGTCGCGCAGCATGCGGGCCGCACCCACCAGATGTTTCGATTTGTTGTTGGGATACGATATCGATGCGATGAGCGGAAATACGTCCTCGGGCTCGGCGGTGGCCATGGCTTCCGCCGTCGGATACGCCGCGAACAGCCCCGGCGTCACCTTGTTCACCCGCTCATCCGTACACTGCGCCGACAGGACCACGGCAATGAGCAATTGGAACGGGTCCTCGTACATCAACTCTGTTTCCGGCGCGGGTATTACCTTCCAGAGTCCGTCGATCACGCGCTCGGCCCTTTCCGTCCTTGACAGGCTCTTTTCCGTCTGTTCCGTCCCCGAATTCGCTTTCATGCCATTGAGTCCCATTCAAATCCGATTCTTTGCGTTGGTGCTCGGACTGCTCGCGGTTTGGCCGACCGCCGGCGCCCAACGGGCGAACGCGCAACTGCCCGATGAGTTGTCCGGTTCGGCCTACGCCGAACTCTGGACGATGGCTCCGGGTACGGCCATCCATGCGCTCTTCGGACACAGTGCGCTGCGGGTGGTGGATCCGGCCATCGGTCTAGACGCCGTTTTCAACTACGGCACCTTCGACCCGACCGATCCGTGGTTCCTCCCCAAGTTCGTGTACGGCGATCTGGACTACTACCTCTCCGTCGCCGGTGGCCGATTCGTGCTGCAGGCCTACGCCGCCGAACGGCGCAGTGTTTTTGCCCAGCGCCTGGACCTCGCCCCGGCCCAACTCGCGGGGCTGTACCGGGCCCTCCGACTGAATCTGGAACCGGAGAACCGGTTCTATCCCTACGATTTCGTACGGGACAACTGTTCGACCCGCCTGTATGACCTGCTCCACGAGCACGCGGGGTTCACCTTGAACCCCACCGGACACGGGGCGGAGCGCACAGCCGGCACCGAAAACCCACCCCCCAGTTACCGCGCGCTCATCCGGTCCTACCTCCACCCGGTGCCGTGGCTGGACCTGGGCATCCATCTGGTTCTCGGGCGACCCATGGAGCAGACCCCCACGCCCGCGGAAGCCACATTCCTGCCCTACGAATTGATGGATGCGCTGGACGCCGCCCAGCCGCCCCTGGTCGCGTTCACCGATACCCTCCTCTGGATCCCGCCCGCCGCGACAAAGCCGAATACGGCCAACCCCACCCCCTCTGCGGGGGCTTCGGCACGGCCGTGGACCATGTACGCATTCCGCCTCGCCCCCCTCCTCCTCCTCATCCTCGCCTTCTACCCGGGCCCCGGCCAGACCCGCCGGCTCCGCCGCCTGGATGGGACGCTGATGGTCCTGTCCGGCCTGCTGGGTCTCTTCCTGCTGTGGATGTGGCTCGGCACGCTGCATACCGTCACGGCCTGGAACGTGAACATCCTCTGGCTCATGCCGCTGAATATCTGGTCCGCCTTCAGGGCCAAAACCGGCATCGGCTCGGCGGCGACCGGGCTCACGCGGATCCTCCGGGCTGCAGCCCTTGGCATGTCCACCCTCGCGCTGCTCACCCCCCTGCTGCCCGTGCAGAGCATTCCCGGTCCGGCGTGGACGTGGGCGCTGCTGCTGGCCCTGCTACACCTCTCCGCAGTAGTCCAGCACCGTCCGATGGAGCACCCGGGCCAGTCGCACGACTGAATCCACCTCGACCCACTCCACGTCCTGGTGGATGCCACCACCGCGCGCACCCATGACCACCGACGGAATCCCGGCTTCCCCGAAAATCGCGGAATCCTCCCACCAGCCGTGACCGATGAGCGTGTCGGGCGTACCGCCGACGGCCGCCGAGGCCCCACGAAGCGTCCGGACCAGTTCCGTGTCCACATCGATTTCCCACGGACTGCGCCACAGTTCCAATTCCAGGTCCGCGCGGAAGTCCGGCTCGGCGGTGGCGACATCACGCAGGATGGCCTCCAGCTCCGCCCGTACCGATGCTTCGGTTTCCCCGGGAATGGTGCGGCGTTCAATATGGATGCGGCATTCGTGCGAGTAGATGAACAGGCTCCGCCCGCCTTCAATGAGCGGTACGTGTGCCGACGCCTCTCCGCACAGCGGATGCACCTGCATGTCCGGCAACCGCCTGGCGTACTCGAACAGCCGGGACAGGACCAGTCCCATCATCATGTTCGCGTCCCGGCCTTCCCGATGCATACCCCCGTGTGCCGTGCGTCCGTGCGTCACCAATCGGTAGACCGCGAACCCCCGGTGCGCCGGGCACACATGCAGATCGGTCGGCTCGGTGACAATGCACCCGTCTGCCTGGAACTGGCCCTTCTTGAAGGCCTCGGCCACGGCGAACGCTCCCAGGCTCTCGTACTCCTCATCGGCCACGAACGACAGTGTGAGGTCACCTTTCAACTGCGTGCCCGCAGACCGCAGCAGGTGGGCCACGCCGAGCATGGCGGCGAGCCCGCTCTTCATGTCGTAGGCGCCCCGCCCGTACAGGCGTCCGTCCTCCACGCGCCCGGAAAACGGGTCCGCCATGCCGCCCTGACCCACCGTATCCATGTGTCCATTCAGCATGAGGGATCGCCCGCTTCCAGCGCCCGGAATACGCCCCGTCACGTTGAGTCGACCGGGAGCCAACGTATCTGTCGAAACCTCAACGCCGAGCTCCTCCAGAACGCCTGAAATGTAGAGCGCGATGTCAGCTTCGCCGGGACCGCCCTCTTCGAGAGATGGGTTCACGGAGTTGATCTGGACAAGCCGCCTGAGCGTCTCCAGGATGAATGGGCTCAGTTCATCTTCCATACAGGTTCATCGCAGGTAAGTGGGCGGGGTGCATCAGACTGCACGGAGCCCCCGCTCCAGATCGTCCAACAGATCTTCCACGTTTTCTATGCCGACCGAATAACGGACCAGGCTTTCGGAAATCCCGAGTTCCTTGCGCTGCGCGGCCGTGAGTTCGACGTGACTCGTCACCGAGGGGGGGCCAACAAGCGTGCTCACCGAACCCAGACTGGCCGCCAGGTGCCTCAATTCCATGGCATGCAGCATCCGCGCCACGCCGTCGGCTCCCGACTTCAGCTCGAACGCCAACATCCCGCCGAAGCCCCGCATCTGCCGGGCGGCCACGGCATGCCCCGGGTCGTCCTCCAGCCCGGGATGGAACACCCGTTCGACCTTCGGTTGCTGCTTCAGCCAGCGGGCAATCCGGAGCGCACTCGCGTTCTGCCGTTCCACCCGCAATTCCAGCGTCTTCATGCCGCGAATGACCATGTAGGCCGAATCCGGATGCAGCGACGCGCCCGTGATTTCCCGGAAGGCAAATATCCGCTGCACCAGGTCCTTCCGGCCACAGACCAGGCCGCACATCACGTCCGAGTGCCCGCCCAGGTATTTGGTCGCACTGTGGACCACCAGGTCCACGCCGTGCTGGATGGGGTTCTGGTTGATGGGCGTCGCGAACGTGTTGTCACACACCGTGATGGCTCCCACCTTCCGGGCCGCTGCCGACAGCCGCTCCAGGTCCATGACCTTCAGCGTCGGATTGGTGGGAGATTCCAGATACAGCAGAGCGCATCCCTTGGCGACCTCCCGCTCAATGGCCTCCACGTCCGTCGTGTCGACGAGCACCGCATCGATCCCGAAACGCGGAAGATGCTCCAGAAATATCCGGCTCGTACCGCCGTAGGAATCCCGGATGGAGACGACCCGATCGCCCGGTTTAAGCAGCGCGAACAATAAATTGGAAATGCCCGCCATGCCCGTCGAGAACGAGACGGCGGCCTCCGCCCCTTCCAGGACCCGGATCTTTTCCTCCAGGACCTGGACCGTGGGGTTCGTGTTGCGGCTGTAGATGTGGCCGAGCTGCTGCCCGAGTGCCACGTCCTTCCAGGTGTCCAGATCCTCGTAGGCGAACGTCACCGTCGAGTAAACGGGCGTCGTCGAACTGCCGTCGGCGAACCCATCCGACTCTCCTGCCCAGACCGACTTCGTGCCGGCCTTCTTGTCGTCTAATTTCATGTGCACCAATAGATTACGAGTGTAATATATTACCTGTATACAACTAATATATTACCGCGCCAGCAGCAACCGCTCAATGAAGAACTCCATCATCCGGTAGGGATTGATGCCGGTGTGCCCACGGTCCGGGCCCACCTGGACTTCGAAGCTCTTGCCGGCCGCCTGCAGCGCCTCAATGAGCTGCATGGAGTTCGACGGATGCACGTTGTTGTCGGCCGTGCCGTAGTAGATCATGAGGTGGCCTTCAAGGTTCTCGGCGTACGTCATCGCCGAGCCCGCATCGTACCCCGCCGTGTTGTCCTGCGGGGTGTACATGTACCGCTCGGTGTAGATCGTATCGTAGTGACGCCAATCCGTCACGGACGATGCGGCACTGGCCGCCTGGAAGACGTCCGGGTACCGAAGCAGCGCCATGGCCGATGCGTATCCGCCATACGATGTGCCATAAATGCCCACCTTCGTGCCGTCCACATACGAACGCTCGCGCAGGGCTTTCACGCTGGCTGCCAGGTCATCGATTTCCGTGATGCCGAGTTTCTCGTAGATGGCATCCAGGAATACCTTCCCGCGACCACCCGCACTGCGCGCATCGACCGATGCCACCAGAAAGCCATACTCCGTCAGCGGGCTACCGGTAGAGAAGGTCTCGCGGGCGCCGTTCGATTTGGGCCCGGAATAGATGCTGAGCAGGAGCGGATAGGACTTCGTCGGATCGAAATCAGCGGGTTTGCCCAGGATGCCGTGCAATTCGGTGGTCCCGTCGGCCGCCATGAAGGTGAACAGTTCGACCGGCTCCTTGCCAAGGGCTTCGAGGCCGGAGGTGTCGCTTTCCGTGATGGTGGCGACCACGAGACCGTCAGCGTCCAGCAGACGCGAGACCGGGGCCTGATTGTGCGTTTGCGCCACATCCACGAACCAGCGTCCGTCCGGTGACGGCGAAATAGCGTGGTTCAGGGTGGGGTCCGTCAGACGACGGTCCCCGCGACCGTCGAGCCCCACCTTATGCAACTGCATCTTCATGTGGTTGTCGCCCGACCGGGCCATGTACCAGAGGACGCCCTCCTCCTCGTCCACGCGCACGATGTTGCCGACCTCGAAGGCATGCGCCGTGAGTGGCGTAATGAGTGTGCCATCCAGGTCATACAGGTACCAGTTCAGCCAGCCGGTCCGTTCGGACTCCCAGATGAACCGCTGTCCATCCTCCAGGAACTGCATGGTGGGACGGTTGTCCACCCAACTGGCGGGCCACTCCTCCCGAACGACCGTCCGGCAGGCCCCCGTGAGCGGCTGACAGGCCGCGATTTCCATGATGTTCTGCCGGCGATTGGTACGGTTCACGAGCAGTTCGGAGCCATCCGGCGTCCAGCCCACATTGTACGCATAGTGACCGACCACGTCGTCCGTGAGCGGCGCGCCGTCGCGGATATCCACGCGAACGGTGTTGCCGCTGGCCCGGTCCCACACGAAAATGTCCACCTTCGGATTGGGAGAGCCGGCCTTCGGATAGGCTTCAATGTCCAGCGAGCTCTGGATTTTGGTCTGATCCATCTGCAGGAAATAGTCCTGGACCTCGCTTTCGTCGAAGCGGAACCAGGCCAATCGGTTGCTTCCGGGCGACCACCACATGGCCGTCCGCTGTCCCAGTTCCTCGCCGTAGACCCAGCTGCCGCTGCCGTTCCGGGTGCGTGCTTCTTCGCTGCCGTCCGTGGTCAGCGCCCGCTCGTTCGATCCATCGAGGTCGGACAGCCACAGGTTGCGGTCGCGGTACGTGGCCATGAGCGTGCTGTCGGGCGACACCGCCGACTCGAACTGACGCCCACGGGCAGGCCCGCCCATGAAGCGGCCGAAGTTGGGCCGCGTCGCCTCGCCAATGTCCGTCGCTTCGCGCGTGGCCACGTCAAACCGGTAGCGCCGCTCGTTGAAGTTGTATTCGAAGGAGCCGGAATCCTCGGCCCAGTCAGCCTGAATGGCACCCGAGACAAACGCATCCGCGAGTTCCGTGCGCATGCGCTCATAATTGTCGTACCCGGGCATGTCCTTTATGCGCTGCTGGGCGGCCGCCGGCAGGACGACGAGCAGCAAGAGCAGGAAAACCAGGAATCGGGAGATGCAGGTGGTCGGGTTCAGCCGAAGGATGCGGGGCGAGTGGGTCATGGTCGTTTGTCCGGTTCAACAGATGCGTCATGTTACAACGTTCGCAACTTGGGCGCACGTTTCGTGTCTTCAGACGGTACCCGTCCTCCCCGGATTCCATGAACATCGACATGAACACCTCCCGGACCTTCCCGCCCCTCCTTGCTGCCTTCCTCATTGCCGTTGCAACGCCGTTTTCAGCGCGCGTGTCTGCTGCCCAGAACGCCAAGCCGACCGACCCGGCCACCCCCGCCGGCATCCATGCGGTGTACGAGGCCTTCTCCCGCGCCTACGAGACCGTGGACCTTGACCTGCTGCGGGCCCAGTACACGCCGGATTGCAGGTACCTGCCGGCCGGTGGCGGAAGCGTGCCCATTCAGACCTGCGACAAAGCCATGGCCGGATTTGAGGCCATGTTCGCTGGCGCGAAGGCCGACGGCCGACGACTCGGCATCACGTTCCGTTTCGTGGACCGGTCCGTCTCCGGAGACCTGGCCCATGACGTAGGCTATTACGACGTGGTCAGTGGGGATGCCGATCGCCATGCCTACGGCAAGTTCGTCGTGGTGCTCAAGCGACAGGCAGACGGCACCTGGCGCATCCATGTTGACGGATTCAGCCCGACCAGTCGCGAGGCGTATGAAGGAGCGGCATCAAATTGACACCCGAACGCCGCGTCAACGTCGATCAGGGCCGGTAGCCCGCAGGCATCATGTCGCACAGACGCTCCCATGCCCAGTAGCCTGAGCGCTGCATGGAATAGGCGCCGTACTCGTTGCCTTCCCGGTCGAATACCATGTAGTCGCCGTTCAGCATGAGCCAAGAATACCGGTAATTGCGGGGCAGCAGGCGGCCTGTGGTTTCCTCCCACTCCTCCCGCTGGCGCAATCCCATCCGGTCCTGGTACACCCGGTATTCCATGGCCTCCGGCTCCTTCACATAGGTAACGGCCAGCACGTTGTTGAACCGGAGCTCCCAGGCCGGAATCCGAGGATCTGCCATGACCACGTCCACGGCATCTTCGGGATCGGGTGCCACCCTGAAGTCCCGGATGCTTCCCGGACGCTCGACCGAAGTGATATGGAAGCCCTCACGGGACGATTCTTCGCGCGCCAGGGACGACAGGAAATGCCGCGCCGATCCGCGCCAGGCCTTTTCCCGGTTCTCGTCCCACGTGCGCCGCTGACGACGGCCGTCCGCCTCCAACTCCGTGAACTGCATGAACCCCGCCCATCGGTACGTATGATCGTCCGCCGCGAAACTGAACGCGTGGACCGTCACATCGTACCCCAGTGCATTGTTCGAGAATGAAAATGGGCGCTCGGTCGAAGCGGTCAGCAAGCCCGTCCGGGGATTGCTGGACAGATTCAGCTGTTCCGGCTCATGAATGATGCACTCCTCGGCATTGGGCGTCGTGCTGAATACCAACTCCTTGAACCGCTGCAAGTCCAGCAGCCACTGCTCATTCGATGCGCTGACGCCGATTTCATCCAACTCGTACGTCTTGGGGGTCAACCGGAAGTCGATCTGATAGCTGCTGACGGAATCGGCCGACACCACCCGGGACACCACCTCGTACCCGATCATGGAGGCGATCAATTCGTACTCGAGCCTGCCCTGTGGGATCGAGAACCGGTAGGCGCCGTCGGTGCCCGTGGTACTCCCCACGCTCGTTCCGGCCAGGAACACATGAACCCCTGTGAGGGCGTCTCCCGACTCGGAATCCGTCACCGTGCCCGATACCTGAAGCGCCAGCGCTATTGCAAGGATGATGGCCATCCCTGAATATAACCCATAGGCGTAAAACCAACCGGCTGGCGGCCTTACGACTGCATGCGCATGATGAATCGCATGCGCGTGTTGGTCAGGATGGAGTGCGCATCGAACACACTGCCCATGGGAGTGTCCGGGGCGATATCCAACAGAAGGAGCGGGTCTGACGTGCTCCGTCGCTGCTCGACCACGCTCAGGAGTTCCCCCGACTGCACGGGACGGCCATCCACACGGAGCCCTTCGGTCGATAGCGCTACGGTAATGGTCTCTCTGGCAGACGATTCAAGCGCACTGGTTGCCGGCTGCGGCGGAGGAGGCGGCGGCAGTTTGCCGTCCAGCGTGAAGTACATGGTGAACGCGAACTGGACCGGAACGGCTATCCCCCGCTGCTTGCCGGGCGTGAACCGGGCGGTCTGCATGACGCGAAGCGCTTCCTCGTCCGCGCCGGCACCTATGCCGCGCAGCAATTTGATATCCGTGGGCGTGCCTTCCTTGTCGACGGTCACCTGCATGACCACGCGACCTTCGATCCCCGCTTTCTTGGCGAGCGCAGGGTACTGGATGCGGTCGTGGAGCGCCTGCATCCCGCCGATCAGTTCGGGCATTTCCTCAACAATTTTGAACATCTCCCGGGGCGACTCATTCGGGGAAGCGGTATCCAGGGCAGCATCGACGGCGCTGTCCGAACAGGCCGACAGGCCGGACACCAGCACCAGGACCAGCATGCCGATAAGGAGCCCGACGGGGCGTGACGTGAGGGCGCGAGAGGGTTGGTTCATGGCTTCAATCCGTTTTTTCAGCTTGGTTGCGAGATAAAGGACAGGGGCGGTGGACGGTGCGTGCGCTGTTCCCGATGTGCGCGCGGTGCCCGGTACGGCTTCGGCACGTGAAGTGGCGTACTGAAGCAACACGACAGCATAGGAGCGCATGGGGACGCCCACCCGGTTCACGACGGCGGCATCACACGCTTCTTCTACCGACTGGTCGAACCGACGGGCCAGCCATACCGCCAGCGGATGCAGCATGAATACCGACCGGACCACGCCCACCGCAAGCGTTTTCCACAGGTCGCCACTGCGATGGTGCTCGAGTTCATGCAACAGGATCAGCTCCAGGGCCGGGTCGGTGGCATCCGGGACACAGATGACGGGCCGCAGGACGCCGCAGGATAAAGGGGATGCGCAGCCGGGCCATTCCCGGAGATGCACTTCACGGCCGACGCCGGATCGAACCCGTGCTGCGCCGAGAATGGACAACGCGTTCGCGTCCGTCACCGGACGCGAACGTCCGGCAATCCGGGCCACCCAGGTCACCGATGCGCCGAACCGGATGGCGCCAATCGACGCCGCAAGGGCAGCGATCCACGTCAGCAGTCCGAGCAGGAGCCACGTCAGGTTGGGCTCGGCGGTCGCGGCCACGCCAGGGCTCCTGAGAACGGGCTCAGCAGGCAGCGGAACCAGCATCACCAGCGATTCCATGGAGGTCGGGCGCCACGGCAGATTGGCCATCAACACCGCCACGGGCAAGGCCAGAAGGGTGGCCACGATCAAGTCCACCTGCTGCGAAGCCGACAGTCGGGGCGATCGGGCGACCAATGCGACCAGCAGGGCAGGTACACTCCAGATGAGCACGGGAAGCCAGAGCGCATCCCATGCCGCGAGACCTGTGGTTTCGAAATATTCAATCATCGCTCGCATCCCCCAACGAATTGACGAGGGCGCGCAACTCATCTATTTGTTCAATCGACAGGGACTCCGATTCGACGAGCGTGCGGACGGCCGCGACGCGCGATCCTCCGAACACGCTCGAGACCACGTCCGACAAGAGCCGACCACGCACTTGCTCGGCAGGAATGCCCGGAGAATAAAGGTACGTCCGCCCCTCCTCCTTGAAGTCGAGGTAGCCCTTGTCGGCAAGTTTGCGCATGACCGTCATGACGGTCGTATACGCCACTTTCCGCTTTTTCCGGATGATTTCCAGTACGTCGGCGACGCTCGCGGTGCCGAGCTCCCAGACGATGTCCAGGACTTCGAGCTCGGTTTCGCCCAGGCGGGTCGGGGTTTTGCGCTTCATGGGGTGCCCATTGGTTGACTACTATCATGATAGTACGACGTCGTTGGTACTATGTCAATAGTAGACCCCCAAACCCGCAAACTACACGTTCAGTCTAGGGCGTGTTCACACTACGCCCTCCTTGAAGCCCAAAGAGATCGCCCTGGCTGCGTCTGAAATGGCGCGTGGTGAGCGCGAAATGCTCGGCCCTGGGCCCGGCCTCAGACCCGGCCTCGGCCTCCGCCCGACCTTCGTACCCCAACCGCCGCGTGGTCTGGCGGAACAGGGCGTTCAGGATGTCCGCCCACGGTCCCTCCCCCTGCATGCGCTTGCCGAACCGGCCGTCGTTCAGTTCACCGCCTCGCATGGATCGGATGCGTGCAAGCACCTTCTCGGCCCTCCCCGGGTGCACGCGCTCCAGCCACTCCCTGAAAATGGGCTCGACGGCGCCCGGCAAGCGGACCGGAATCCAGGAAGCACGCACCGCGCCGGCTTCGCGAGCCGCTGCAAGGATGGCGGGTACTTCCTCATCGGTCAGCCCGGGGATGACGGGGGCCACCATGACACCACATCGGATGCCGGCCTCCGTCAGTTCCCGGATGGCGTCCAGGCGTCGTGCCGGCCGCGAGGTCCGGGGCTCCATGCCCGCGGTCACGTCATCCCGCAGACTGGTCACCGACACGTTGACGTGCACGATGTCCAGCCGGGCCATTTCAGCCAGCAGGTCGATATCCCGCGTCACCAGATGATTCTTGGTGATGAGCGCCACGGGATTCCGATACCGGAGGAAGACCTCCAGGCATTGCCGGGTAATCCGCAGACGCCGTTCCGCGGGTTGATACGGATCGGTCGCGCCGGAGAGTGCCACCACGGCCGGTTTCCACGAGGGCCGTTCAAAGGTCTCCGCAAGCAGATGCGCCGCATCGTGTTTGACCATGATGTGCGTCTCGAAATCGAGCCCGGCCGAATAGCCCAGGTATTCGTGGCCGGGTCGGGCATAGCAGTAGACGCAACCGTGCTCGCATCCCCGGTAGGGATTCAGCGACCAGGTGAAGGGCACGTCCGGACTGTCATTCCTGGACAGTATGGTCCGCGAGGCATCGGTGTGGAACGTGGTCGGGATGGCCCGGCGCTCCTTTTCATCCAGTTCCGCCGGATCCTCTTCCAGGTGGAACCGCTCGTAGGGATTGGCCGGATTCAGGGCCGCACCACGCCCGCGCCGATGGATGTGCTCTGCCATGTCGTTGCAACCTGAGGCTGCCACACATGTTTCTGCACATATTCCTTTTCCGTCGCCCGTGCGACGGTTCAATGACCGTAAATCGTCCGACCATTCAGCGGCTGGACGGGGCGATAATTATGGTCGAAAATCGCTTGGAACGCCGCGATTTGATCGGCAGACATGGTTATCGCCTCTTTCATCACCAACCAGTTCACGATTTCAGCGCAGGATGCGGCGGGATTACTGCCGTTGGGCGTTGTGAGTGAGCCATCGTACTGATAGTAGGCCCGATTTTCAGGCAGTACGTCTTCCACGTCGACATGGACCTCTACGTGCGGCGATGATTCGAGCGTCGGGAGCTGGTCCCAGACCGCAGCAAGCGCTTCGTTCGGGGCACCCTCCTGGATCATGACCCCGATTACAGCCAAGCGTGCGTCCTCGTTCCGGTGGACCAGATGCATTTCAAGCGGGCTGTGCGCTCCGTCAATGGTGTGCTCGCTGAGCGAATGGAAATGGATTTGCAGTAATTCGAAACGCGTTCCACCGACGGTGATGGCATTCTCTTTTTCGACATGTTCATCCCCCTCTTCAATGGTATGCCCGTTGTTGAACAACGTCAGTTCCGTTTCGCCGTATTCGAAGAGAATGGGTTCGGCTTCGGATTCTGCGTTGGCGTCGACGACTGATGCCGTTACAATATCTACGGGCGATTGCCGGTCACCGGCACAGGTCGGACTGCAGAGCGACGCCCACTGGGCTGGGCCTGTTTCACCATCGTAGCTCCAGTCTTCACAGGTTGAGACGCGTGTCGGCTCGATGTCCGGTTGGCAACCTGCCGCACCGACGGCCACCAATGCAGATACAAGGATCAGGCCAAGCGGATGGTTCAATCGGGACACCGGGTTCGCGTAATGATGACCGCAGCAGTGTACGAACCAAACAATCAACGCGTACGGGTTCTACTCCCGTACACCCCTATTAAAAAGCCCCGGACGGCCTGATGGCCATCCGGGGCTTTTTGGTACCGCGTACGGGATTTGAACCCGTGTTACCGCCGTGAAAGGGCGGCGTCCTAGACCCCTAGACGAACGCGGCAAGTAAATCTTACTGGGGTGATCGAGGGGATTTGAACCCCCGACCTCCAGGGCCACAACCTGGCGCTCTAACCGACTGAGCTACGACCACCGTGTACTGACAGAAAAGAAATATAGCAATTCCGGGGATAGCGAGGCAACCGACCATCGTTTGAACTTTCGATCAACTGAGACACCCTTTCTGGCAGGACTGCCGAATCACCGGATGACTGCAATCCGTCCGTAGGCCGTGCCTTCGTCGTTCCGCCCGACGGCAATGACCAGATACACCCCGGATGAGACCAATTGTCCAGTTTCGTCGCGTGCATCCCACGCCACGCGGCCGCCCCGGGATTCCAGGCGACGGACCAGGGAGCCGGCGGCCGTCACTATCCGGATATCTGTGGCCTCGACCAGCCCGTCAATCATGACCTCAGCCGCATCGGTGGCGTCCAATCTGAGCGGATTGGGGTACACCGTCAGTTCACGGGCCGTCAGGGACGGCGCCACGGCATCGGACGACCACGACAGGGCACCCCGATCGGTCGAGAAATACACCTCGCCGGAAAGATCGTCCACGGCGACCGCCAGGACCTCGTTGGAAAACAATGGTGAATTCTCCGTCGTGAAGTGCTGGACGGGTGTGAATCCGCCCTCACCCGCCTCCACGAGCCAGGCCCCCTCGCTGGTTGCGAACCATAGTCGGTTGGCCGGATCTACGGCGATGTCGTTGATGCGCAACCCGAAGAGCATGAAGGTCCCGTTCGACCGATCGGCCCACTGCGGCCATATGGCCCGGGCTGACGCATCGCGCGCCACGACACCCGTATTGACGAAATACGCCGGTCCGGAAGACGTGCCGATCCAGACCAATCCGTCCCGATCCTCGGTTATGGCTGTGACCGTGGTGGATGGAAGGCCCAAACCGGCCCCCCCTGCACTTCCGAAGAACCGGAACCGGTCGTCTTCTGGGGTCGAGATGTCCCCGGTCTGGAGGACCATCAATCCCCTGACCAGCTGGAAATTGGTTTCATTCCGCACGATGACCCACTTCTGCCCGAACGAGTCCACATGGATGCGGCCGTAGGCGGTTGCACTGGAGGTCAACCCTTCCCCCACGTACGGTCCGAACGCACGCCAGGTACCGTTGTCATCCCGGGCGTGAAGCGGCACGCCGCTGGCACGGGTCGTCGTCCAGATCCGGCCTTGTTCGTCCCCGGCGACGCCACCCACCACGACGAAATTATCCGTCCCCGTGGCTGGCAGGAGGGACGAATTCGACGCATCATGTATCTCCAGTTCGTCCGCGACGACGTGGACCAGGCCCCCGCCTTCCGATCCGAACCATGCCGTCGCATCATCCCCTGAATAGACCGAAAGGAACCGGTTCTTGCCGTTCAACACAGGGTAGGTCCGACCCGTGAAATCGTCCCACGACCCATCGGGGTTCCGACGGTGGAAACCGGTGTTGCTGGCATTGGCACCCCCCGCCCACAGCGTGCCGTCGGTGGCCACGGTAAGCGTCGAAAAATTGCCTGCAGACGGGCCGTTCGGGTTGAATACACCCTGAACGTCGGCCTGGATTGCTCCTTGTGACGGATCCGAAAGCCGCAACAAGCCCTCGTTCGCATCGCTGGCCCACAAGGAACCGTCCGGCGTCCGGGTCGCGCCGGTCGGATCCTGCGCACCGGGAATGGATGTCAATTGCGCCACTCCGTTCTGGAAAATCCGGATGACCCTGAATCGCTCGGCCCCCACGATTCCATCCTCCACGGATCGGAGCGTGGAGACAGGCTCGGCCGTCAATCCCATGGCCAGGAAATTGCCATCGGCAGCACGGACGTACAGGTCGCGGGCCGTACCGACATAGAGGGTGGAACCGGAGAATGCCAACGATCGAATGTCATTGGCGGCAACCGTCGCTCCCACGAATTCCAGCTGCCACGCGGATGGATCCTGCAGGTTCGGAGCACTCAGCGGCGCCGAGGCGAGGCCCTCAGGAAGGGCGGTCCAGATGCGTTCCGTACCGTCGATCGCGGGGCCAACGGCAATATCACGTACCGGAATGGCCGGCGATGCCGTGCCCAAGCGCGTGTAGGAGTCCCGGACTTCGTCGCGGACGGGATCGAAAACAACCACGCCGAAGTCGGCCCCGATATACAGGACGTGCTCCCGGACGTGGATTCGATTGATGCCCCGTGAGGCAAACTGCGTGGCCCGGGCAATGTCCCTGAACACGGTGACCCTGCCCGTCGCCAGGTCCACGCGGTCCAGGACGCCGTCGCCGTATCCGAGCCAGACCTGGTCTCGGACATCGTCCACGGCTACCGCGCGTGGCTGCACGCCGGACAGGCCATCCACCATGGTCATGGTCTTGATTTCCCCGGTACTCAGACGGTATCCGAACGCGCCTCCCGTTGTCGCCACCCAGACGTCATCAGCTCCGGATGCGACCGCAATGGCCGATCGCATGGAGGTGTGGGCCGTCCATCCGTCCTGACGTGCCTGGGCGACATGGGACGGGTGCATCGCGAGAAGCGTGCACATCAGCAACAAGGCCGGAAGGAAATTGGGCATATCCTGACGATGGTTCAGCGACTGCAAACGCGGACGCCTTCACGGGGTTCGCGCCGCTGGCCGAAGCCGCGGCGGGAGTTTGTTGAGCCCATTCGATCCCATGTGGCCCCGCTCGGGCCTGTGGAAATCCGACCCGCCCGTGCAGAGCAGCCCGTGCGCATGGGCCAGGTCCCGGTAGTACGTCTCCAACATGTCGTCATGGGATGGATGCGACGCTTCCAGGCCGTCCAGACCGGCCGCCAGCAGGGCCAGGATGACTCGATGCGGCGTGGAATGACCTGGATGGGCAAGAGCTACCACGCCGTCGGCGTCGTGGACCGTTCGGATGACATCGGGCCCCGTCGGGAGTGGTTTCTCAACGTACGTGGAAGCGCCTGGCACCAGGAAATCCGTAAACGCGTCTTGCATGGTGCCTGCCGATCCATGCTCCACCAACAGACCGGCCAGATGCGGCCGCGCGATGGAATCATGGTCGGGCAGGACCACATCGGACGGCAATGCACCGGCATCCACGAGGACCTCGATGAAACGAACGGCCCGTGCCCGGCGGGCCTGGCGCTGCTCCTCGAGGAAATCGGTCAGTCCGGAATGGCCCACTCGGAAGCCATACGCGAGCAAATGGACCTCATGCCCGTCCATCTGGGCACTGATTTCAACGCCCGGTATGAACTCCAGCCCGGCTGCGGCCGCGGCCATGCCGCCCTCATCCACACCGGCCAGGGTGTCGTGATCGGTGATGGCTATTCCCGACAATCCGATGGACACGGCTATCTTCACCAGATGCGCAGGCAGAAACACGCCATCCGATGCGTTGGAGTGCATATGCAGGTCATATTGGATGCCCGTTTGAATCATATGGAACGGTCGCGCCCTGCGCGGTGTTAATTGGCCCCAACAAACCGATATCCCCGCATTTCGTGGAACACCTCTGGAGCCCCTGGCGAAACCGGCACGTAACCCGATCCTCGGACAACGGGGATTCCGTGTTCACCGACATCGCGGAGCGCCAGACGGATGAGGAAGATCTGGTCCTGTATCGTGGTCGCACGGCTTTTGTTCTCCTGAACCTGTATCCGTACAACAATGGCCACCTTCTTGTCGTACCGTACCGGAAGGTGTCCCATTGGTCAGACCTGACCCCGGATGAACAACTGGAAATGACACAACTCATGGGAGACAGCATGCAGTGGCTCAGCCGGGCGCTGCACCCGGACGGGTTCAACGTCGGTATGAACATCGGTCCGGGGGCCGGGGCCGGGATTCCCGGACACATCCACATGCACATCGTCCCGCGCTGGACTGCCGATACCAACTTCATGCCGGTCACCGCCCATACGAAGGTCCTCCCGGAAAGTCTGCAGGACACCTGGCGCAAGCTGCGCGCCGTAGCCGGACAACCCGGATGACTTCATTGCCTCCCGACCGGTCACACCACGTCTCGGCTTTCAATATCATCTGGCCGGTGGTGTTGAGTCTGGGCGTCATGGGCATCATTGCCTGGTACACGTACGACGAAGGTGCCATCCGGGAAATGGTCCATGCCGTGAACCCATGGATCATGGCCGCTGCCGTCCTGTCGGTCGTCGTTCGGGTGCTCACCGGGGGATGGCGATTGAGTTTCGTTTCCCGGCATCGGCTGTCCTTCCGGCAGGGGTTGCGCGCCCAGTTGGCATGGGACTTCGCCTCCAACGTGACGCCGTCGGTCGTGGGTGGTGCTCCGGTCGCCGCGTATTACATAGCCCGCGAGTCGGAAGTGGATACCGCCGGGAAGACGCCCATCAGCATGGGCGAAGTGACCGCCATGATGACCTTCACCATGCTCCTGGACCAGGTCTGGTTCGCGCTCACCGTCCCGCTCGTCTTGATTTCAGCGGTATTCCTTGAAGTCATTCCGAGTGAAGCGGGTCGATTCGGGTTGTGGACGATTACGGCGTATTTCGTCGTTTTCATGTGCTATACCGGTGTTTTTGCATACGGAACCCTCTTCCGACCCGCCATCCTCGGCCGGATTGCCGATGTCGTGTGCCGCCTGCCTTTGTTGCGGCGATACCGGGAACGCGTAGCCCGGGAAATGGAGACCTTCGTGGAACGGGCTTCGGTGCTTCGACATCAGCCGGGTGATTTTTTCCTGCGTGGACTGTTGTTGTCTTCCTTCACCTGGGTATCCCGGTACGTTCTGGTCGTCCTGATCTTCTGGAGCTTTGTCCCGGATGTCGACAAGTGGCTGCTCTTCCTGCGCTCAGTTGCCATGACCATGAG
This sequence comes from Rhodothermales bacterium, assembly GCA_040221055.1. Lineage (NCBI taxonomy): Bacteria > Pseudomonadati > Rhodothermota > Rhodothermia > Rhodothermales > Rhodothermales bacterium. The sequence goes on from JAVJVN010000018.1 coordinate 35,473, forward strand.
TTCCCTGATCATGCCGACACCCGGCGGCGCCGGCGGAATTGAAGGACTTTATGCCTTGTTCTACGGCTCCATGCTGCCCGACACCGCCCTGCTGGCGCCATCCCTGCTCGTGTGGCGCTTCCTGGGATACTACATCTTCCTCATCCTGGGCATCGGGCTCTCCACCCGGCACATCCAACGTCGCGTCCTCAAGAAGTCGCTGTGAGCATCCGCAAAGAAATCGAAGCCTTCGATTTCCGGCACATCCATCCGGACGTGTACTTCGGAACGGCCAGCGATCGATACGCCGGTTGGATCGGACAGATCTATTCGCCTGCGTGGGAAAACCGGATCACATCCCGCAAGCGGACACTCGGCGGTCGGCGCTTCGAAGAGCGTCAGGTACCCATTGAGAGCGTGGGCGAATACTTCGAGCACTTCCGGGCGTTGGAATTGGACTTCACCTTCTACCGCGTCCTGGTGGAACCGGACGGGAAGGCCGGACCGAACTGGTTCGTCCTGAAGCACTATGCGGACAGTGCGCCCGATGACGCGCGATTCTATCTGAAGGCACCGCAACAGGTCTTCGCCCGCATTCTTCGCGATGGCAAGGGATATCGGGACAATCCGGATTACCTGAATGTGGCCATGTTCGTGAAGGGGTTCATGGAACCGGCCCGGGCGTTGCTCGGCGACCGGCTGGGCGGCGTGATCTGTGAGCAGGAATACCAGCGGAAGGCTGAATCGCCGCCGGTCGCCGAGCATGTGGCGGCTCTGGACGCGTTCTTTGAGGCGGTCAAGTCCGGGTCGGGGGAGGATCCGGGGAAGGATCTGGGGTGTCATCTGGAAATCCGCTCCCCCCACTTGCTCCAGCCGGACTATTTCGATTGGCTGGCGACGGCGGGCATCGGCCATGTGTTCAGCCACTGGACCTGGCTGCCTCCCTTGCGTGACCAGTGGGCGATGTCCGGTCACCGGTTGACATCGGCACGGAAAGAAGTGGTTGCCCGGTTGCTGACGCCGCTGCGCGTTCCCTACGCCAAGGCGTACGCGGCCGCCTGGCCATTTGACAGACCCATACCGGAAATTGCCGATTCCAAAGGTGGTCAGGATATGGTCCTGGATGCCGTCGCGTTGGGCATGCAAGCGTTGAAGCACGACAGCGCGCCCATCATCCTGCTGAACAACCGCGCGTGGGGCAGCGCACCGGATCTGGCCCGGAAAGTGGCCGAACGCCTGGTGGAGGAACTTGAGCGCTGAGTCAGCTCCGGCCGTAATCGTCTTCCAGGCGTTCGATGTCGTCTTCGTCGCAGATGCCGAGCTGCGTCTCGACAATCAGCAGGGGCTTGGTGCCGGGATTCGTGATCCGGTGGATGCCGCCCACCGGAATGAAGACGGTGGATCCCGTCTCGACCGGCCGATCCGTCCCATCCAGATGGAACAGGCCCTCCCCGGCCACGATCACCCAATGCTCGCTCCGCAACCGGTGCCGCTGCAAGGAAAGTCGCTGCCCCGGCGCCACCACGATCCGTTTGACCCGGTAACCCGGCTCATTGAGGTACTCTTCCCAGCGTCCCCAGGGGCGGTCATCGGCATCGAGGAAGTTTTCAGGCATGACGGGCAGGGTAAAAGATTTCAGGTGAGGATTGGAGGCTCGGAGCTTCTCAAGTTTGGTTGACGGACTGGAGCCCGACCTTCGTGTGGGGCTCGGCCGCGTCCCGGCTCATGCCGTCACCGGGGCGTCATCCGCCTTCCTGCCCACGGTCCGGAGTATGGCAAAAAGGACAATGCCGCCTCCCAGCATGGACACCCACCAAGGCAGACCGAATCCGGCCGGAATGGTACCCAGAAGGAGCGCGACCCCGCCCACCATCAGAGCGTACGGCAGCTGGGTCCGGACGTGCTCAATGTGATCACAGCCGGACGCCATGGACGAAAGGATGGTGGTGTCCGAAATCGGGGAGCAATGGTCACCCCAGACCGATCCGGCGAGGACACACGAAATGGTGGAGTACAGAATGTGGTAATCATGCACGGCCACCATGTCATTCACGACCATGACCGCCCAGGCCAAGGGCAACACCAGGGGCAGAAGGATGCCCATGGTGCCCCAGCTCGAACCGGTGGCGAAGGCCGTGGCAGCAGACAGCAGGAAAACAATGGCCGGAATGAACGACGGGCTGACAGTATCGCCAAGGACCGACACCAGGAAGTCGGCGGTTTGCAGGACATCCGTGATCGACGACAGCGACCAAGCGAGGACCAGGATAATCATGGCAAACAGCATGCCCTTCAGGCCGCTGTACCAGGATTCCATGACTTCCGTCACGGTCAGGATCCGCTGGGATACCGACAGGACCGCGGCCACGAGCACACCCAGCAGGGAGGCCCACATGAGCGCCTTGTAGGAATTCGCCGAACCAATGATGTCCCGCAGATTGTCCCCATCACCGGTAACGTAGAGGCCGACCATGACGCCAACCACGAGGACAACCACAGGCAGCACCGCGTTGATCATACGGTGGGGGACGCCCTCTTTCGGAGCCGTTTCGTCGGCGTCCACACCCGTCTCGGTTGCCAGACTGCCTGGCGACATGACCTCGCCCGTCGTGCGCGCACGCAACTCGGCGGCGTACATGGGTCCGAAATCCAGCCTGGTCAGGGACACCATGAACACGAAGGCAATGGCCAGGACCGGGTAAAACGAATACGGGATGGATGCCAGGAAGAGGGCATAGGCCGATTCGTCCAGTCCGTCCAGGTTGGCGACCGCGGTACCGATGAGTCCGACCTCGTATCCGATCCACGTGGTCACGAGCGCAATACAGGCGACCGGTGCCGCTGTTGAATCCACCAGGTACGCCAGTTTTTCCCGCGAAATACGGAGCCGGTCGGTCACCGGGCGCATGGTATTTCCGACCACGAGGGTGTTGGCGTAGTCGTCGAAGAAGATGGCCACACCCAGCCCGGCGGTTGCGACTTGCCCTTTGACAGCCGTCTTGGCCCATTTCACGATCTGATTGACCACCCCTTGCATGCCGCCATTCCTGGAAATGATGCCGACCATGCCCCCGATCATGAACGTGAACAGGATGATGGATGCGTGATCCGGATTGGCCAGCGCATTCAGCACATACACCTGGAATGCGGCAAACAGACCGGTAAAGACCCCCTCGAACGAGATACCGATGGCCAGGAACGCCCCGAGCCATATCCCGAGGAAAAGGGCCGGGACCACGCGTTTGAAAATGAGCGCGATCACGATGGCCATGAGCGGTGGCAGGATGGACGTCCACGGCGGCAGCTTGTGGATATCCCTGGAAGCCACCAACACACCCTGGCGCAACAGCGTGATTGACGTGGCCCCCGAAACCTCGGAAAGAACGCCTTCGGCCACTACTTCATCGTCGTCCGTCAACGTGACAGCATAGGACTGCCCATCCACGACCACCTCATAGAAGGACAGGGCCAGGGAATCACGGGAAATATCCAGTTTCACGTCGAACGGGATGCCCGTGAGGGCCACATCGGGGCCCGAAATGCCCCAACTCTGGGCGTCTGCCTGCCGGACGACAAGACCGGAAACCAGTACCAGGAAAAATACGACCAGGAATCGGAGGCTGGATTGGGAACTGGGGTTCATGACGGATTGATTCAAGAGGTTCCAAAGATGCGATCGCCGGCATCACCCAGTCCCGGGCGGATGAAGGCGTTGGCATCCAATTCACGGTCTATGGCAGCGGTCACTACGTGCACATCCGGATGCGCGGTGTGCAGACGCTCAATGCCTTCGGGCGCCGATACCAACGATACCATGATCAGCCGGCGTGCGCCGTGGTCCTTGAGGTGCTGGATGGCACCACAGGCACTTCCCCCGGTGGCCAACATGGGGTCCACCACCACGACCAACGCATCCCGGAGACCTTCCGGATAATTTGCGTAATAGTCCACCGGATTGTGGGTCGTTTCGTCCCGATACATGCCCAGGTGACCGACGCGTGCATCGGGCAGGAAGCGGATGAATCCGTCCACCATGCCGAGACCGGCCCGCAGGATGGGCACGACAACGACCTGTTCGTCCAGTTCGATGCCTGCTGCCGGTTCCAGGGGTGTCTGTACCGTCACCTGGCGTACGCGGACGGTCCGGAGCGCCTCGTACGCCAGATAGGCCGACGCTCCCGCCAGTATCTGCCGGAAGTCGCCATACGGCGTCGTCGCCCGCCGCAATCGTGTCAGATCACGCCCGAGCAACGGATGGTCAACGACCGTTACGCCTGCCGACATGGTTTATTTGTGACCGCGGCTCTGACGCTCGACTTCCTTGGGCTGCGACTTCCAGGGCTGGCGCTCGAAGTAGCTGTCCGTGATCTTTTTCAACAATCCGGAGAGCAGCACGAGCGTGATGACGTTCGGAAGTGTCACCAGCGACAGGGCCACGTCCCCGATGTCCCAGATGGTCGTGATGGCCAGGACCGCTCCGACGAAGTGGAAAATCAGGAAGACGATCTTGTAGGGCACGATGGCTTTCTTGCCCCACAGATAGTTGGCACAGCGGTCACCGTAGTAGCTCCACGAAATGGCCGTTGAGATCGCGAACAGGAAGACGCAGATCAACACCAGGTACCGTCCGACGCCACCCAGGCCGATGGGCTCCAGCCCGCGCTCGAATCCGAGGGTCGTGAGTGGCGATGAATTCCGGGCCGCGTCGCCGAAGAGCACGGCGTATTCCGTCCCGTCATCCGATACCGCTCGGGCGGTACCCGGATAAATGACGCCCGAGAACGGGATGGTCTGGTCCGGGTCGACGTAGAATGTTTCCACGGCCACATCGAAGTAGGCCATGCGGGGCATGTCCGGTGTGGCGGTTGGCGCCCCGTTCGTGACGGTATAGAGTTCCGGAGGCAGGGTCGTGACAATCCGGCCGTTCTCGTTGGCTTCCACGAAGGACACATTCCCGTCCGTCAGACCGATTTCCGTTGGAATACGCGCCTCGTGCGCACCGGTCATGACGATGACCAGCCCGGTCATGGTGCAGATGACAATCGTATCGATGAACGGCTCGAGCAATGCCACGACGCCTTCCGACACGGGCTCATCCGTCTTTGCCGCCGAGTGGGCAATAGGGGCCGAACCCTGTCCCGCCTCGTTGGAGAAGAGTCCCCGCTGCACACCGTACTGGAGCGTGAACATGAACACGCCCATTCCGGTACCGGCAACACCGGCCGTCGGATTGAACGCTTCGCTGAAAATGGTCCCGAACGCCGGCAGAATGTTTTCCAGGTTGAGGGCCAGGATGACCAATGCGGCCGTCACATACAGGCCGGCCATGACCGGCGCAAGGATGCTGGTCACGCGGCCAATCCGGGATATCCCGCCAATGATGACCGTACCCACGACGGTCGCCGTCAACAGGCCGGTCATCCACGTGGCAATGCCGAAGTTGTCCGCAACCTGCGTCGCGACGGTATTGGCCTGGATGGCATTCCCCGTCATGAACGACGTGATCATGAGCATGAAGGCAAAGAACATGGCGACGGGCTTCCAATTCCACCCGAACACGTCCTTGACGCCCCGCTCGATGTAATACATGGGGCCACCCGCGACGGAACCGGCCATCTTGCCGCCTTCCATTTCCACGCGGTAATGCTGGGCCAGGGTGACCTCACTGAATTTCGTGGCCATGCCCAGGAACGCCGTAACCCACATCCAGAACAGGGCGCCGGGGCCTCCCCAGTGGATGGCCAGCGCCACGCCTGCAATGTTGCCGATGCCGACCGTCGCAGAGAGTGCCGTCGTGAGGGCCTGGAAATGCGACACATCGCCCGGCTCCGAGTCGTCATCGTAACGGCCAGTCGTGACGGCGAATCCATGCCCGAGTCGGCGGAGCTGGACAAAACCGAGTCGGAGGGTCAAGAAGATGCCGACGCCGAGCAGACCGATCACCAGTACAGGTGACAGGTATCCATTGATGACGTCAATAACGTGTGCGAGCAGTTCCATTGAGAGGTAGTCTGGTGGTTGCCAAACGAGGAATATAACGTCACTCGCCTCCGTGAGCAAACCGTGAAGGCACCCACTGGCCCACGCCCACGCTGTCTACCGATCTGCCGATGAAAGACTCTTCGGATCCACTTCCACGATGCGGCGATTCAGGACCGCGAGCGTACGGGACGGATACTTGCGGACCAACCGGTAATCATGGGTCGCCATGAGAACGGTCATCCCGTTCCGGTGCAGTCCCACCAACAGTTTCTGGATTTCATCCGCGACCCCCGGATCCAGGTTTCCGGTCGGCTCGTCGGCCAGCACTACCCACGGCTCATTCACGATGGCGCGCGCAATCACCACCCGCTGTTGCTCACCGCCGGAAAGCTCATGGGGAAACCGGTTGCGCTTGTGGCTCAAACCCACACGGGCCAGAACCTGCAGTACACGGTTCTTGACGTCCTTTCCTGATTTCCCGGTAACATACTGGGCAAACGCGATGTTGTCGTACACATTCCGGTCCGGCAACAGCTGGAAATCCTGGAACACGATCCCGATGGCGCGGCGCAGGTACGGTGTATCGTCGTCTTCTTTCCCGGTCGATACGAAGTCCGCAATCCGGACCGAACCATTTCCCGGCTTTGCATCGCGATACAGCAGCTTCAGGAGCGAAGATTTTCCGCTGCCGGTCGGTCCAACGAGGTACACGAACTCCCCCCGGCCGATTTTGAGCGATACGTTCTCCAGGACCGGCTTCTCGCTTCCGTCCGGCAAAGGATAGGTGACCGATACATCCTGGAGTTCAATCATGGCCGCACGACCCAATGGATGCGCTCGGCTTCTCCATCCGCAGGATCGAGCGAAAAACCGTCATAGGCGGCCAGTACCGTCCAGCCGCTCCGCTGCAGCAGGGCACGAATGGTATCGAAGGTCCAGGCACGCTCCACATGCTCTTCCACGAACGAACCGGACGGTGTCGTGATTTCGAACACCGTCGTATGCAACCCCGTTTCGGGGTCATAGTGGCTGGTGCGCTTGTAGGATCCTTCCTCAAGCTCGTCCTCATCCTCGAAGAACTCCGCATTGTTCACGGAATTTGCCGGTGTCGATTGATCGAACACCAGGAACCCATCCGGCGCCAGCATGCCACGCACCTGGGCCAGCATCCCCTCCACCGCCTCCTCCGTGAGGAGGTAATTCATGCCATCGTAAAGGAGGATGCACGCGTCGGCACGTTGTCCGCCCATGACAGCTTCATCGAGCGGGGCTCCGGGATAGACCAGCCGGGTTGCAGTGACCGATTCCGGCAGACGCTGCCGCGCGATGGCCAGCATATCTTCCGACCCGTCGGTGGCCACGTAGGAAACGCGTCGCCGGCGCAGGAATTCCTCGGCAAACATGCCGGTTCCGCAGCCCAGTTCCACCACGACATCGGGATTCAGGTCATGCTCGTCCAGCATGTGGTGGATATAGTCGGCCCATGCCTCATGGTCCACGTAATCCATGACCTCATCATAGATGCCGGCAAGGACGGTATAGGGTTCAACGTGCATGGCGTACGGGTTCAAGTGCCCGGTTGCGGGCAATGATGCAGGCTTCATCGATGGCGGACCGCATGGACATGGCGTTGGCAACCCCTTGCCCGGCAATGTCGAAGGCGGTTCCGTGGTCCGGGGATGTACGCACGATGGGAAGACCCGCCGTGACATTCACGCCACGCCCGAAGGTGAGGGACTTGAACGGGATGAGCCCTTGGTCGTGGTACATGGCCAGAACGGCGTCATAGCGAAGGTGGGCCTTTCTGCCGAAGAATGCATCGGCGGCGAACGGACCCTCCAACGTGACATCCATTCCTGCCGCAGCATCCAGAGCGGGGCGCAATACCGTCGTCTCCTCGTCGCCGAGGATTCCGCCATCACCGGCGTGCGGATTCAGGCCGAGCACGGCAATCTTCGGATGGGCAATACCATGGTCCGTCTTGAGCGCTGCACCCACGACAGCCAGTTTTCCCAGGATGGCGGCGGTCGTCACTTCGTGAGCCACCTCCCTCAGCGGAACGTGCGCCGTCACGAGAGCAACACGGAATCCACCGGAGACCATCATCATACAGAAGGACGACCCGCTGCACTTTCCGGCGATGAATTCGGTATGACCGGGGAAATCCCATCCGCCAAGATGGATGGCCTCCTTTGAAATGGGCGCCGTGACCACCGCGTCTGCCTGACCGGTCAGGCACAGGTCGACCGCCGCATCCACAGCCACCATGGATACATTGCCGCTCTCTGCCGACAAGAGTCCGTGTACCGGCCGGTATGAGGCTACATGCACAACCGCAAGTGCTCCCCCGGCGGCCTGTTCCGCCGCATTGTACAGTCCCGGGAACGCCTCCAGGGCCTCCCGGGGTCCGACAAGAATAGGGCGCACACGCTGGTGGAGATCGGCATCGGACAATGCCTTCAACACGACCTCTGGACCTATTCCGTTCGGATCGCCCAATGAAATGGCGACCCGGATTCGCTGCTCAGCCATGGATCAGCGTTTGTTTTCGGCGTAGGCGCGCAGGTATTCCACCAGAAGCCGGACACCGAACCCCGTTCCGCCCACGGGATGGTACGGGCCAGCGGTGGACAGGAATGCCGGACCGGCAATGTCCACATGCATCCATGGATAGTCCACGAAGTGCTCCAGGAACTTGGCCGCCGTAATGGCCCCCCCTTCGCGGCCCCCGACATTCTTCAGGTCGGCTACCTCCGATTTCAGTTGATCCTTGTAGTCGTCGAACATGGGCAGCGGGTGGACCCGGTCCCCGGACAGTTCGCCGGCTTTGAGCATGGCTTTGAGCCGATCTTCCGCCCCCTTTGTTTCATTGGTCATCAGTGCGCCCACGATTTCACCGAGGGCTACGGCGGCTGAACCGGTCAGTGTGGCCAGGTCGATCACGATTTCCGGATAGAACGTCGATGCATACGAGAGCGCATCGGCCAGGATCATTCGCCCCTCGGCGTCGGTGTTCAGGACCTCAACGGTGGCACCGGAGTGCATCTTCACGACATCCCCCGGTACGTAGGCGTTTTCTCCCGGACGGTTGTCCGTGGCGGGAATGAGACCCACCACGTACAATGGCAACTCCATGCGTGCCAGGGCCTCCATGGTTCCTATGACCGCAGCGGCGCCGGCCATGTCGGACTTCATGTAATCCATGGAGTTCTTGGTGGGCTTCAGGGAGAGGCCGCCGGTATCGAATACCACGCCCTTGCCGACCAGGACAACCGGTCGTGTATTCCGGGCATTCTCGGGATTCCACTCCAATACCGAAAACGTGGGCGGCTCCTTGGAACCCCGGTTCACGGCCAGCAGGCCTCCCATGCCTTCTTCCTCAATGAGGGCCTTGTCCCAGACGGACACTTCATAGCCGCTCCGTTTCGCCGACTTCTCGATGGCCTTGGCCAGCAAGGTCGGGGTCTTCTCGTCCGGCGACAGGTTGACCAGGTCACGGGCCGACCAGACGGCCTCCGATACCAGGCGTCCCCGGTCAGCACCCCGACGGACCAGCTTGTCCTGATCCGACGTCTGGATGACCAACCGCTGAGGGCCTTCATCTTCAGACGCATCGGTCTTGTACTTGCGGAATCGATAGGCCCCCAGCATGAATCCCTCGACCAGCGCTTGTGACGCCACGTCCCCATCCACATTGAAATCCGACGGTACGGAAATCCCGACGGTTTCCGCATTGGTTTTTATGGCGATGGCGGACCCGGCCGCCGCCGCGCGACGCAGGCGCTCGGCATTCACGTCGGCCTCCTCGCCCACACCCACGATAAGGAGTCGTTTGGCCGTCCCGGAGTCGGGATACACCACGAGCGTATCGGCCAATTTACCGGAAAAATCGCTCCTCGAGCGAACCACAACGTCACCGAAGGCCTCGGACAATACTTCAAGACCATCCGCGGCCTGCTCGGCCGAGCAGGGAACCAACAACAGGTCAACGTCCAGTTCCGAAAGGGAGATGGTCGATACAGATACTTTCATGGACATCAGTTTTTGTTTTTCATTTCGAGGAGCGCGGACAGATAGTCCTCGTCCTCGGCCGACAGGGAGTCGGATGAATCCGGTTCATTGAAGGAAATGTAACGGGGAGCCGAATCGACAATCTGCCGGACGGTTTCCTCGAGGGATTTGTGAACGAACGCACCCGATGCGTTGCGGTGGCCGCCCCCACCGAAGAACCGGGCCCAACCGTGGACATGATCGTCCGCCTTGGAACGGAAGCTGATCTTGGTGCCGCGCTCGGTTTCCGTCAGGAGGAGAGCAACCCGGACACCTTCAATGGACAGGATCTGGTTCGCAATCCCTTCGGTCTCTTCGACCGATGCACCGGTATCGGCCAATGCCGCCCGCGTCACCGACATCATGCCGAGTTGACCATCGAACCGCAGGTCGAGGGTATCCAGTATGCGCCCCATCAACCGGATACCACCGGACGAACGCTTGTCGTAGACCTCTGCATGGATAGCGGCCACGTCCAGTTGTCCCCGCTCAATGATATCGGCCACCCGCCGGTGCAGGTCCGGCGTCACATTGGAATACCGGAAAGATCCCGTATCGGTCATGATGGCGGTGTACAGGCTGGCAGCAATGGCTTGATCCATGGCCTGGATATCCCATTCTGCCAGGATTTCGTAGACCAGCTCTCCTGTGGACGAAGCGGAATCACGGTGCCACGTGAGGTCGAACCATCCTTCAGGATCGGGATGATGGTCCACCAGCAGCGTGGTGGCCTTTCCGTCCTTGACCAGCGTTCCGTGGTCGCCAATACGGTGCACGGCATTCGTGTCGGCGATCACGATGACGTCGGCATCCGCCAGCGCCCTGACCTGTTCCAGACTTCCGTCATAGATCACAATCCGATCCGATCCAGGCAACCAGTCCAGGTTGTACGGATGGGGGTCCGCATTCAGCATGAGCACGTCTATGCCCTTCTTTTCCAGGAACAGGCCCAACCCCAACTGGGAGCCGATGGCATCGCCATCGGGGCGCGTGTGTACGGAAATGACGACGGACTTCGCTCGGGTGAGCGCATTGAGAACAACGGCCTTGGAGGCTTCAGACATGCAGACACGGACCTGTAGGAAAAATAGTCCGTGTTAAACCGTCGGGGACCGGGGAAGTTCTACCGCTTCAGTCGGGGTCCCCACAGCCAGGCATCCCTGTACGCCAACGCCGTCGCGTCCGCGTCCGGGTCGACCACCACCCTGACCGCCGGGTCCTCCGCTACCACGATATCGGTCTGGAAGACGACGCCCCGGGAATTCACCGTGACCGGAATCCCATCACCGGGCGCCAGGCGAGCCACCCACGCCTCCAGGTATTCGGGGTGGGACACCGGTCGGCCGTCCACGTGGGTAATCCGATCGCCGGGAGATACACCGGCACGGAACAGGGGCGTTCCTTCCAGTGCGGCCGCCACCAGGATCCCATCCGACGCAGGCACGAGTGCTGCCATCAAGCCGGGTCCGGGGTGGGCGGATTCCAGCTGCAGCCCCATGCGCGCCAGCAGTTCCGCATAGTCCGGGACCCCGTGGCCACGTACGTACCGGTCCATGAATGTGGTGGCAAAACCGCGATCGCCGGCCACCTCACCCAGCACATGCTCAAGGTCCTCAAGAGTGTACGGCACCTCGGCCTGACCGTACCGTTCCCACATCCGTTGCATGAGGACATCCACCGAGGTATCGAATTCCGTCCGGAGCGTGACGTCCAGAGCGAGTCCGATTGCGCTCCCCCACGTGTAGTAGGAAATGAACGTGTTGGCCGTGTTCATGGGGTCCAGGAAGCTGCCCTGGTCCGCGAACGTGGCATACTGACTCATTTCAACCAAGGATCGGTGTGCCCGTCCCGGGAGGTTGACCACCGCGTTGACGGTGCCCGACAGGCTGGCGGCGTAGTCCGCAACGCTGGTCAGCCCTGCCCGATGGATGGAGAGTCCGGTGTAATACGAAGTGAACCCTTCGGCGAACCAGAGCAGATCGGTCATGTTTTCTGCCTCGAAATCGAAGGGCTCCAGATCGGCCGGTCGAATCCGTTCCACGTTCCACTGGTGGAAATATTCGTGCGACATGGTCCCCAGGTTCGACAGGCCGTCCGGGGTCAGGGGATTCGGATTCGTAACCACCGTCGAGTTCCGGTGCTCCATGCCGTCTCCCACTGCGTGGGGCATGTAGCATACGATGAAGGTGTAGGTACCGAAATCATGCGCCGGCAATTCCCCGAATACGTTCCACTGGGCGTCGACGATGGCGCGGACGTTGCGGGCAAAGGCCTCCCCTTCCTGCACGGAGCCTGTGTGGTGCAGGGCAATCCGGTGTTCCGACTGACGCGTCCCATCATCCACCGTCCACGTGTGCCACTCCAGGGCGGCCATTTCGGTGGGAGAATCCAACAGATAGGCCAGGTCAGGCGCTGTGAACGTCTCGGGGTCGTTCGTCGGAACGAGTTGCGTCGCGATCGTCCATTCCGGGTGGGGGCGAACGAACCGGATCCGGATGGGAGCCGCATCCATGTTCCGCGCCCACAGGATGGTCGCCGGCATGTTCAGGTGCGCGTGCGTGCGATCGAGCGACGAATAGGTGCCGTCCGCCCGGTCAGCGAAGAGGGTATACCGGACGTGCACGGTCCCGGAATGCCCCACAACGTTCCATTGGTAAGGATTCGGACGCTCTATGCGCAGTGTGCGTCCCGCCTCGTCGGTTGCCACGACATCGTAGACATTCTTTGCGAACTCGTGCATGGCGTAACGCCCGGGGGATGTCCGGCTCATCCGCAGTTCCACGGGTTTCCCGGCATCCAGACCGGAAAACGTGGCCCGGACATCCGCCTCGTGGTGTTCAATCCGATCAAAGCGGAGCTCGTATTCCACGGACGGCGTCGGCTCACCGGCACATACCGTATGCGCAAGGAGCACGGCGTGGGCCAGGGTCAGGCCAAGGAGAGACATCATGAACCGGTTCGGATTAGGCATTCTGGATACAGAAGACATGGTTGTCCTGTTCTTGAGGGAAAGACACATGGCGGACCGGAGCATAACCTTTGCGACGCGCGGTCCGGACCAGGGCATGATCACACTACGGATAGAGCCGTTCCGTGTCCCACGTTCCTGCCTCCGGATGGGGACGAGTGAAAACCAACCGGTCATGCAACCGGAACGGCCTTCCCTGCCAGAATTCCATCCGTTCGGGCTGGACCAGATACCCGCCCCACCACTCAGGCAACGGGACATCTGCCCCGGCATACCGGGCTTCCACGTCCTTCACGGCCTGTTCGAGCTCGGCACGACTGCCGAGCCGACGACTCTGCCGGGAGGCCCACGCCCCGATCCGGCTGCCGCGGGGTCGGCTCCGGAAATAGACCTCCGCTTCTTCCCTGGAGACCGGCTCCACGCGACCTTCAACGCGGACCTGGCGCTCCAGCACGGGCCAATGGAAAAGCAGGGCCACGTGCGGATTGGCGTTCATCTCGTCCGCCTTCCTCGACTCCAGATTCGTATAGAACACGAACCCGCGTTCATCCGCCGACTTCAGCAGCACCATGCGACTGGACGGGCGGCCATCCGCCGACACCGTGGACAGCGACAAGGCTTCCGGAAGGAACAGTCCCGACTTCCGGGCAGCCGCGAACCATTCGGAAAACAGGGCGATGGGATCGGCGTCGGCCGTTGCATCGGGCATTCCGACGACCAGGCCTTTTCCGGCCGTTGCGAGGGCACGAAACGTGGATAGCAAACTCATGATGCTGCAGGAACGGTCACGAAGGCTGTGGAAGAACGGGAGGGGTTTCGAGCAGGATGCCGCGATCCAGGGTCAGGGTACGGTCCGCCATGGCGGCGAACGCCGGGTTGTGCGTGACCAGGATGAACGTCTGGCCCATGTCCCGGCTCAACCTCAGCAATTCCTCGTGCAGGGCATGGGCCGTCTGTTCGTCCAGATTGCCCGTCGGTTCGTCGGCCAGCACCAGATCGGGATCGTTCATCAGCGCCCGGGCAATCGCCACCCGCTGCTTCTCCCCTCCCGACAGCTCGGCCGGTCGGTGGGCGGACCGGTCGGACAATCCCACGACCGTCAGCAGTTCCGCGGCGCGCACACGTGCCCGGTCCATGGGCGTTCCGGCAATCAGGGCCGGCATGAACACATTCTCCAGTGCCGAGAACTCGGGCAGCAAGTGATGGAACTGGAAAACGAACCCCAGTCGGCGATTCCGGAAAAGGGAAAGGGCGTCGTCGGAGCCGGTGAAAATATCCTTTCCCTGGAACAGCACATCCCCCGAATCCGGGCGATCCAGCGCTCCCAGGACGTGCAACAAGGTGCTTTTCCCGGAGCCGCTCTCCCCGACGATGGCCACGACTTCGCCCCGGCGAACCGACAGGTTCACATTCCTGAGCACTTCAATGCGGCCACCGGAAATGGCCGGATACGACTTCACGAGTGCACGCACCCGGACCAGGGGTTCGGCTCCGTCGCTACTCATCGTTTCGCTGGATATCGTACTTGCCCATCTTGTTGTACAGGTGGGACCGCTGGATGCCGATGGCTTCGGCCGTCCGGCTGATATTCCAGTCGAATTGCTCCAGTTTGTGCTCGATGAACATCTTCTCGGCACGGTCCCGGAAGTCCTGGAACTGATCGAACTTGTCCATGAGTCCGACGATGGGATTGACCGATGCCCCTCCCGGCGCCACGTACCGTTCCACGTCCAGGTGTCCAATCCGGTCTCCGGTGCTCATGATGGTCAACCGCTCGACCACATTGTGCAGTTCGCGAACGTTGCCGCGCCATTCAAACGCCTTCAGCGCGGTCAATGCCTCGTCCGAGAACGGTCTAGGCTCGAGGCCATTCCGCCGGGCAATCCGGTCGGCTATATGGTTCGTGATGATGGGAATGTCCTCCCGGCGCTCCCTGAGCGGCGGGACATGGATGAGAATGACGGACAGCCGGTGGTACAGGTCCTCCCGGAACTGCCCCCGTTCTATCTGTTCCAACAGGTTCTTGTTGGTCGCCGCGATCACCCGGACATCCACCGGGATGGAGCGGTCCCCTCCCACCCGCGTGATCTGGTTTTCCTGAAGGGCCCGAAGCACCTTCGCCTGGGCGGACAGACTCATGTCCCCGATTTCGTCCAGGAAAAGCGTTCCGTTGTGCGCCTGCTCGAATTTGCCAATCCGTTGCTTCGTGGCCCCGGTGAAACTGCCCTTCTCATGGCCGAACAGCTCACTCTCAATCAGTTCACCCGGAATGGCCGCGCAATTCACTTCGACAATGGGTCCGTCCGTCCGGTGGGACTTCCGGTGCACCCATTTCGCGACGAGTTCCTTTCCGGTCCCGGGCTCGCCCGTTATCAGCACCCGCGCTTCGGTGGGGCCCACCCGGTCAATGGTCTCCGTGATCTGCCGGATGGCCGCACTTTCTCCCAGAATGGGCGTCACATCCCCCTCGTGCCGCTCCACGATGGTCTGGCGCATCCGGGTGTTCTCGGCAACCAGTTGCCCCCGGTCCATGGCATTGCGCAGCGTAACCAGCAGTCGGTTCAGGTCCGGCGGTTTCTCGACGAAATCGAACGCACCCAACTTGGTGGCTTCGACTGCCGTCTCGATGGTCCCGTGCCCGGAAATCATGACGACCGGTGCCTCGCACTGCATGCGGCCCATCTCCGTGAGCACCTCCATGCCGTCCCGCTTGGGCATCTTGACATCCAGCAGGACCACATCGTACGTCCCGGACCGCAGCTTCTCGAGCGCCTGCTCGCCGTCCTCTGCCTCATCCACCGAGTAATCCTCGTACTCGAGGATTTCCCGCAACGAGCGGCGGATGGCCGCTTCGTCGTCGACGACGAGGATGCTGGGAACGGCCATCAGTTTCCGGCAGCGACCGCGGCCAGGTAGAAGTCGATGTTCTGGGCGGCCGTCGATTCCGGCCAATCGGATTTGATCTCCTGGTAGGCCCGCGCGGCCTGGTCCGTTTCGCCGGCGGCCGTGAAGGCACGACCGGCATCCATCAGATAATTCGGTGTGGAGATGGACGATTCGAACATGCGTGCGGCCCGCAGATACAGATCGCCGGCGGTCTCGTGTTCGCCCCGCATTTCCAGGATGGCCGCTTCGCCGGCGAGGGCCGATGCGCCGAGGTAATCCGCACTCTTGTCGTACTTGCGGAAATACTCCAGGGCACGATCATGATCGCCGACCCGGTACAGGGCATCGGCCGCATAGAAGGTGGCCAGGTTGCCCGACGGCGTTCCACCATACTCCTCGGCAATATCAATCAAACCGGTGAACGTGATGTCCCCATCCAGGGCGGCCCGGTACGCACCGTCTTCGTAACGATCCACGGCAAAAGCCATTTCGGACAACGCGGCTTCGTTGCGGACACTGGAATTCCACGCCAGGCCCACGATGACGAGTGCAATGAGCACAATGCCCCCGATGGCGCCGTATACCAGATTTCGCTGGTTCTCGTAGATGTCAATGGCACGGGCATAGAGCGTGACAACGGTATCTTCGCGCAATTCGTGGCGGCGGGATACTTTCCGGGTGGGTTTCAGTGTGGACATGCGAAGTGCAGGATGGATACAGAAAGCGGTAGAGGACTGCTCGGCAGAGCATACCAAATTACGGCAAAAGCACGGGTCTATCAAACCGCATAATTAATGACTTCTTGGTGCATATGACATGCCCATTGACGAGTTTTCGTACCGACCATCAACCAACTCCCCATTCCCATGTCCATTCGCCTCGGCATAAACGGTTTCGGTCGCATTGGCCGCCTCGTTTTCCGCTCCATCATCGAACGCAACGCATCGGAAATCGAAGTCGTCGGCGTGAACGATCTGACCGACGCACGCACGCTTGCGCATCTCCTGAAATACGATTCCGTGCACGGTCGTTTTCCCGGTACCGTGGAAGCTGCGGACAATGCCCTCATCGTCAACGGAACGAAAATTCCCGTTTTCAGCGAGCGCAATCCGGCCGACCTCCCCTGGGGCGACCTGAAGGTGGATGTCGTGGTGGAGTCCACGGGCATATTCCGCTCCCGCGAGAAGGCCGCCCTACATCTGCAGGCCGGTGCGAAAAAGGTCGTCATCTCGGCTCCCGCATCGGGCCAGGTGGATGCCACGGTCGTGCTGGGCGTGAACGACAACGTCCTGACCGGCAAAGAAGAAATCGTGTCCAATGCCTCCTGCACCACCAACTGCCTGGCCCCCATGGTCAAGGTCCTGGATGATGCACTTGGCGTCAAGAAAGGCCTGATGACCACCGTGCACGCGTACACGTCGGACCAGAACATCCAGGATGCGCCGCACAAGGACCTCCGTCGCGCCCGTGCAGCCGCCGTATCCATCATACCGACCTCGACCGGAGCGGCGTCCGCTGTGGGTCTGGTACTGCCCCATCTCGCCGGCAAACTCGACGGATTTGCCCTGCGTGTGCCCACGCCGGACGGCTCGCTCACCGATCTCACGGTGGAAGTCGGCCGCGAAACCACCGCCGAAGAAGTGAACGAACTGTTCCGCAAGGCAGCGGCCGGTGCCATGAAGGGCATCATCGAGTACTCCGACGAACCCTTGGTATCCACGGATATCATCCACAATCCGCACTCGAATATTTTCGACTCCGATTCCACCATGGTCATGGGCAACCTTGTCAAGGTGGTCGGGTGGTATGACAACGAGTGGGGCTACTCCTGCCGCACCGTCGACATGGTGGTTCGCCTCATGGAGAAGGCCGGATGAGCTGGAAAACGCTGGGCGACCTTGACCTGAACGGGAAACGCGTCCTCATGCGCGTGGACTTCAACGTCCCGCTTGACGATGACGGCCAGGTGGGCGACGATACGCGGATCCGCGGGGCGCTGCCCAGCATCCGCTACATCCTGGAGCACGGCGGCACACCGGTACTCATGACGCATTTGGGGCGCCCGAAAGGGGCGCCGGACCCCGCCTACACCGTGGCACCCGTAGCCGAGCGGCTGTCGGTCCTGCTGGATGCGCCGGTGGTGCTGGCTCCCGCCACCGTCGGTGCCGACGTGGAAGCCGTCCTGGACGCGACCGGTCCGGGCGAGGTGGTCATGCTGGAGAACACCCGGTTCAACGCCGGCGAGACGACCAACGACGCTGCGTTCAGCGCACAGTTGGCGCGGCTCGGGGATGTCTACGTCAATGACGCGTTCGGTGCGGCTCACCGCGCGCACGCATCCACCGAAGGCGTGGCCCGGTTGCTGGGCGAACGGGCGGCCGGATTCCTGATGGATCGCGAACTGGCCACCTTGACGCGCATCACCAATAATCCGGAGAAACCGTTCGTGGCCATTGTGGGCGGCGCCAAGGTCTCCGACAAGATCGGCGTCATCCGCGCGCTGCTCGGCACGGCCGACGCCCTCCTGATAGGCGGTGCCATGGCCTATACGTTCCTCAAGGCCCAGGGAAAGGAAACCGGCACATCCCTGGTCGAAGACGATCGGCTGGATCTGGCCCGGGAACTGCTGGAGGAGGCCGGAGAGCGGTTGCATCTGCCGGTGGATCACGTGTGCGCCAAGGAATTCAAGGCCGACGCGCCGGCGACCGTGGTCGAGGGCGCCATCCCCGCGGACCAGATGGGGCTCGATATTGGGCCTGCGACGCGGACAGCCTATACGAAGGTCATCCTGGGCGCCCGGACGGTCGTCTGGAACGGGCCGATGGGGGTATTCGAAATGGATGCCTTCGCGTCCGGGACGCACGCCATTGCAGATGCCCTGGTCGAAGCCACCCGGAAGGGAGCATTCACCGTAGTCGGCGGCGGGGATTCCGTGGCGGCCATCACCGGTGCTGGCCTGGAAGATGAAGTCAGCCACGTGTCCACGGGCGGCGGTGCCATGCTTGAATTGCTGGAGGGTCAGACGCTTCCGGGCGTCGCGGTATTGGAGCCATGACCGCGACGGTCCTTGACGCACGTGGGGCCGGAAAAACGTACAGGACAGGCCTCCGGCGCCGCGAAGTGCATGCGCTTGACGCCCTGGACCTGACGGTGCACGCGGGAGACCTGCTGGGCATCCTCGGACCGAATGGTGCGGGGAAAACCACCCTGTTGAAGCTGGCACTGGGCATTGTCCGCCCGACCCGCGGTACCGTTTCCCTGTTCGGGCGCGAAGCGGGCGACCCTGCGGCCCGGCGTCGCGTGGGCTACCTGGCGGAAAACCATCGTTTCCCGCCGCACCTCACGGCACGACAGGTCCTGGACGTGTACGGTCGGCTGGGCGATGTCACGCATCCGGTCCGGCACCGCCGGATCCAGGAGTTGTTGGGCCTGGTCGAATTGACGGACTGGGCCGACCGCCGGACCGGCACCTTCTCGAAAGGGATGATGCAGCGCCTGGGATTGGCCCAAGCCCTGCTGGGCGATCCGGAACTGCTCATCCTGGATGAACCGACGGACGGAATAGACCCGGTCGGTCGCCGCAATATTCGGGACCTCCTGCTCCGGCTGAACCGTGAGGGGATGACCATCCTCCTGAATTCCCACATGCTGTCCGAAGTCGAGCACCTGTGCCGGCGCGTCGTGGTCCTGCGCCACGGCGCGTGTCTGTGGGCCGGTCCGACCTCTGACCTGCTCAAAGCCAGCTCGTCCGTTATTCTCCGCATAAAACGCGGAGAATACGATGAAAATGTGGTACTGGACGGCGCGACGGACGAGGAATTGAACGCCCGGATAGACGCGCTTCGGAGCGAAGGCGTTCTCATCCTGTCCGTGGAACGCGCAAAGAACACACTCGAGTCCGGGTTCATCCGGTTGATGGAGGCGGAATAATGCTGACCTTCAGCGGATCCTTGTTGCTGACCTTCCGCGAGCTGTGGGCCCTCCGCCTTACCCAGGGCATGTTTGCCGTGGCCACGCTCGCCTGGCTCGTGCTTTCCCTCGCCCTGAAACTGGATGTAGTGGAAGGATCGCTTGCCGCCCTGCGGATTTTCGGGATGGATGCCCAGCCCGGTGGCGCGCTGCCCGTCGGCGAGTTCGTCCTCGCAGTGAATCAAATGGTGTTCGGCGCCGCGTATTTCCTGGGCACGCTGTTGGGTCTGTTTGCGACCATGCCCCTGATAGGCGGTCTGCTCGAGTCTGGACGCATAGATCTCCTGCTGTCCAAACCGGTGTCCCGATCCCGGATTCTGGGCGGACACCTGGCCGGACTCGTACTGGTCGTGTCGGCTCTCTCAACGTACCTCATAGGAGGCGTCTGGTTGACGCTCTCCCTGAAGACCGGCATATGGGAGACCGCCTTTCTCGCGGCCATCCCCTTGATGGTCGCCATGTTCGTGGTCATGTACGGGGTCTTGCTGTTTTTCACCGTGCTGACCCGGAATGCCGGTCTGGGACTCATCGTATCCTACGGCCTGATCTTCGTGTCTGTCATCCTGGCCGCCCACGAACAGATCCGTCCACAACTGGACGGCGTGGGCCTGGCGGTATTCTCTACGCTGTACCACGTCCTGCCCAACTTCGCCGAGATCGCCCGGACCGTCTCGCAACTCGCCTCTCCGGAGGGCGTATCGGACGTCTATCCCTTCATTTCTTCCCTCCTGTTCGGAGGCATCGTATATGCGTTCAGTTTCCGTCTTTTCGCCCGCAAGGATTTTTAACGCGACCCTGCTGGCAGCCGTCCTCGTGCTCGGCGGCTGCGACAGCGAGGCACTCGTTCTGTCCAGTTCGGACCAGGACGACCGGGCCCTGGCGGCGCTGGGAACGGACCATGCAGCCATGTTCCGCGTGGATGTCCGCGGTCTCATGGCCGAATCGGATGCCGTGTTGGCCATGCTTCCTGCCGAGGCCGGTGCCATGTGGCAGGTACGCATGCAGGAAATTGCTGCTGCAACCGGGATGGATCCGCAGCAGGACATGGACGTGGTGTGGTTGGCCGTCGGGGATGACTACGGATCGGCCGTTGCATTCGCCGAGCATGATCCGACCTTCCTGACCACGGCCCTGCCCCACCGCACGACGATGGTCGGGCACGACGTGTATCATCCGGAAGATGCGAGCGGCATGCAGGTTGCGTCCTGGCAGGGAGATGTCCTCCTTGCCACATCCACGGAGCCGGCCATGCGACGGGCGCTGGAGGCCTTCCAATCCAATGCTCCCGCCCCGTCCCTGCCGACCGAGGCTGCCCGGGTGCGCTCGGCCGATGCGTGGGTCCACGTCCGGGACATGCCGGCCCTGCTGGCCAGCATGCCCGATGCCGGTGGAGACCTTACCGGTCAACTGCGGCTGCTGTTGGGACAAGTCCAATCCGGTGCGGCCGGTCTGGTCGTGAACAACGGTTCGTTTTCGTTCCAGCTGGTGGGCCGCCCCGTTGCGTCCACGACGCCGGATGACCTGGCCAGCGTTCTGAAGGGCGTGGTGGCCATTGCCAAAATGCAACCGGACCTCCCCGCCGAGTTCCTGTCCATCGTGGAGGGCATTGATATTGCCGCCCGGGATGGTTTCGTAACCGTTGAACTCACCCTTTCGGCCGAAGCAGCAGCCGCACTTCTCGCTTCCATGCAGGAATGATCCACCGCGACCTTGCATCCGTCCGCTTCACCCTGGACGAATGCCCCCGCATTCCGCTGCCGAAGCGGGTACTCATGACCTCCCCCGCCCACTTCGACGTGGTGTACGTCATCAACCCCCACATGCAGGGCAACGTGGGGGACGTGGACCCCATCCGGGCGCGGGAGCAGTGGGTGTCCGTACGCGATGCGTTCACGGCCTGCGGGCTGGAGATGCACGAAATACCCGGTCAGTCCGGCCTGCCCGACATGGTGTTCTGCGCCAACCAGACGTTGCCGGCCATCCGCCCGGGGGGCGGGGCTCGCGAGCTCATCCTGAGCCGGATGTATGCCGAACAGCGGCGCGGCGAGGTCACGCACTACGACCGGTTCTTCCGGGAGCAGGGCTATGAAATCCACGATGATCTCGTGGGGGGCGACACCCCGTTCGAAGGCATGGGCGACGCCATCTGGCACGCCGACCGCTTCCTGTTGTGGGGCGGATACGGGTTCCGGACCAGTCCCCACGCCTACGATGTCATTGCAAGGCACCTGGACGTCCCCATCCTGCTGCTCTACCTGGACGACCCGGACTTCTACCACCTGGATACGTGTCTGTGCGTGTTGGATGCGGATCACGCCATCGTTTTCCCGGGGGCCTTCAATACCGTGGGCATGGAACTCCTGCGGCATTTTTTCCGGGTCGTGATTGAGGCTCCGGAAGATGAGGCGCGTCACCTGTTCGCGTGCAACGCCACGTGCCCTGACGGGCATCACGTCATCATCCAGGAAGGATGCGTCGAGACGTGCCGCCAACTCCGCGAGCACGGATTCGAACCGGTCGAGGTCGACACGGGCGAATTCCTGAAGTCCGGCGGTTCGGTTTATTGCATGAAGCAGCTGTTCTGGTAGTAGGCTGCGGCTCTACCGAAGGGTGTATCGCGCCGCAAACAATACATGCCGCGTGGCCATCGGGAAGTACTGCGGCCCGACGGCGCCCACGTTCCCCCAGCTCAGGACCCGGTTGTCAAACGCGTTGTTCAGGTCGGCCGACAGGCGCAGGGACTTCCACGTATACGACGCCGTGACATCCACGATGGTGCAGGCGGGCAAGGGCGGAATGCCCTGAGCGCCCACCGCGTTGTCTATGTACTGCTCCCCGACGTGCGACAGCATGCCGGTCAGCGTCGCGGGCCCGTGTGTCCACGTCAGCATGAGATTGGCCGATGCGTCCGGAAAGCCGGCAATCGGATTGCCATCCCGCACCGCCGGCGAACCATCCGCCAGGAATTCCG
This sequence comes from Rhodothermales bacterium, assembly GCA_040221055.1. Classification (NCBI taxonomy): domain Bacteria; kingdom Pseudomonadati; phylum Rhodothermota; class Rhodothermia; order Rhodothermales; species Rhodothermales bacterium. The sequence continues at coordinate 58,278 of JAVJVN010000018.1, forward strand.
TGAACCTGACCAGGCGATTCCGGCTGAAGGTCACATTGCCGCTCGCATCGAGTCCGGGCGCAAGGCGGATGCCCCCATCGATCTCCAGGCCGGCATGACGCGTCCGGTCCGCATTGCCTGTCCGGGGGACGCCGAACTGGTCCAGGCCCCCGCTCGGCACGATTTCGTCCGTGAAGCGCATGTGGAATACCGTGACGGAAGCACGATGGCGGGTGGATTGCCACGCCCCGCCCAATTCCAGATCGATGACCTGTTCCGGACGCACGTTTTGCCGCTGGAATCCGGCCCCTGCCTCTTCCCCGTCATAAAGCGATTTCATTCGTGGCTCCCGGTTGGCGAGCGCAATGCTGGTGAACGCCGAGAAGCGCTCTCCCGCCCGGTAATGCAGTCCCACGGCCGGGTTCAGGAACACATACGGTTCGCTGAAGGACGTGCCAAAAAAGGCTTCGTCGTACACACGGTACTGGCGCCATGTACCTTGCACATCCGCCTGCACGGACCAATTCGGCGTAAGACGTTCCACATGCGTAAGGAACGCCGACAGGATGGCCTTTTCGCCCCGGAAGGAGTAGACGCGGACGTCATTTCCGCTGCCCACGACGTCCGCCGGAATGACGCTGTTGGCCTCCTGGATGCGGCCCCAGCGCAGACTCCGGTGCAATCGGGCCTCCACGCCAAGGGTTGTCGTACGGCCGTCCACCCGCCGGGTCACCGACGGCAGCCAGCCCACCTGCCACTGGTCCAGATACGCCCGGAACAGCACCGCAGCATCGGGGCGCGACAGGAAGAGCGGCAGCGCCCGCTCCGAGGGCTGCACCACACCGTCCGGCAGGCGCAGGTAGTCGGCTGATCGGAACGTGCCCCCGAAGTCGAAATACCCGATTCCGGCCACACCGAACAGGGATTGCTGCGCCGACCACGCCCCGCCGGGCGCCCATGTATGATGCACTTCCAGGTGCGGCTGATGGAACTGCTCCACATCCTGCGTGAGGGCGGAGAAATTGTAGCGCCGGTCAATCGTCCCTCCAAAGCCGTCCGCGACCGGGCCGTCATTCGCCTCCCGCGGGATGCCGCTGAATGCCAACCCGTCCCGCTGCGGACCTCCGTAGGCCTGCACGGTGACCGTCTGGTCCTGCCCGTACCACGTCACCCCGGCAAAAAAGCGCCAGAACTCTGTCCAGGACCAGTCCCGGTACCCGTCCGACTCCAGCCGGCTGAGCCGGCCGAACACCACGAACCGGCCGTCCAGCAATCCCGAGTTCACGTCCACCGACGCCCGGCGCGTGCCGAATGACCCGGCGCCCACATGCACGTTCGCCTCGAAGGTGGGCTTGTACGGCATGGCCCGGATGCTGATGGCGCCTCCGATTCCGGCGGGCCCGAACCGGGCACTGGTGGCTCCCCGCTGGATCTGTATGTCCTGCGTGGCTCCCTGGATGTCGAAGAAGTTGATCCAGAACACGTTGGACTCTTCCGGATCGTTCTGCGGGATGCCGTTGATGGATACGGCCAAGCGCCGCTGTCCGAAACCACGGAGTCGAAGCGTGGAATAGCCCACGGCATTCCCGTTTTCCGAGTGATACGTAATGGACGGCTGTCGCGAAAGATGCACCGGCAAATCCTTCATGTCCGGCATTCGCGTCAGCTCTTCGGCCGAAATATTGGTCAGCGTAATGGGGGCGAGCGCCTGGTCGGCGCGCCGTCCGGATACCACGACCTCATCCCCGGGAAGCGCCCGCAGTTCCAGCCGGACGGCGCGCTCCAGGCGCTCGCCCCCCTGGATGGTCAAGGTCTCCTGAGCGCTCCGGTAGCCCACGTAGCGCGCTTCCAGCACGTATGTACCGGCCGGAATGCCCGACAAGTGCCACTCCCCGTTCGCGTCCGAGGTCGTGCCGAAGCGGATGAGGCCGGTCATCTCCGCGCGGAGGGCAATGGTTGCGCCTTGCATGGGCCTGTCGTCCGCGTCCCGCACCACGCCTGAGATCACGGCGGTGTCCTGTGCCACGGTCGGCCACGGCAAGGCAAGGAAGAAAACAAGGATGCACAAGCGTGCGCGAACGCGGGGGGCGGACGAAGAGGATGGGATCATGGGCTCCGGGCAACTGGTGAACATGTGCCGGGATGGTCCCCCCAGGGGTGCAAATCCGTTTTCCTTCGCCGGCATGACCCGGATCAGGTTCAAAGGGTATGGTCTCAGCCCTGGGGGGCACCCCTAACAGATCCATCCATGATAGGATTGAACCTGTGCTTTGTCGAGACGTTGAGAAAGAAAACCCGATGAACCACGACATGGCCCATTTCCTGAAACGCCCCGACTGGCATCTGCCCGAGAGCGCCGCCACGAGTCCGTCTGCTTACGCCAACCGCCGAGCCTTCATCAAAAGCATGGGCTTGGGTACCATCGGTTTGGCAACGATGGGGTGCGGTCCGTCCGGCAACAGCAACGGCAATCCGACCACCTACCCGGTGGGTGCCGGCCCCCTCGACACCATTCCGGAAAATGCGCCGCGCATCGGATTGCCGGCAACGCGGAACGCCAATTACGTGGTACCGGAACGGCCGGTGACGACCCGGCTCGCCGCATCGTCCTACAACAACTACTACGAATTCATCAGCCAGGGCGACCTGAAAACGGTCTGGCCGTTGGTGGATGACTACAAGCCGTTCCCGCATACGATTGATGTGCGCGGACACGTCGACAAGCGGCTCACGCTCGATGTGGAAGACCTCATCCGGGAGTTCGGGCTCGAGGAGCGGGTCTACCGGTTCCGATGCGTCGAGGCCTGGTCCATGACCATCCCCTGGACCGGTTTTCCACTCAGCAAGCTGATAGAGCGCTGCAAACCGACCTCAAAGGCCACGCATGTCCGGTTCTGGAGCATCAGCCGCCCCAAGGAGATGCCCGGCATTCCGGCCGCGCCCTGGTTGGATTTCCCGTACTTCGAGGGTCTTCGCATGGACGAAGCCATGAATGAAATGGCCTTCATGGCTACAGGCATGTACGGCGAACCGCTGCCCAAACAGAATGGCTCACCCCTGCGCATGGTGTTGCCGTGGAAGTACGGCTACAAGGGCGCCAAGGCCATTACGCGAATTGAATTCGTGGATGAAGAGCCTGGAACGTTCTGGAATGACCTGTACCCGCAGGAGTACGGCTTCCTGTCCAACATCAATCCGAACATTCCGCATCCGCGCTGGACGCAGGCCACCGAGCGATTCATGCGCGACGAGAACAACCTCGAACAGATTCCGACGCAATTGTTCAATGGATACGCGGACCAGGTGGGCAGTCTCTACCCCGACGAACCGACTACGCTGACGCGCGTCGTTCGTTAAGCCACGCTCATCTCAAGCCTTTTGCGCTGTTCTTTTTAGCCACCGGTTCCACGCGAATACGCCCCAGATGGCCATGAGCGCGGCAATGAAGGCCATGACGGCATTCGATCGGGCAATGGAAATCTGCGTCCGCGCGATTTCGTCAATGACCACTTCCTGCGCGGCTCCGGGCTGGACGATGACCATCAACGAGTCTTTCTCAACCCGGTGCCCGATGGTGTACGGCAAATTAAGGCGGGTGCGCTCGAACACCGACCCATCCGGCAATGTGGCTACCAAGTCCAGTTCCACCATGGTCACGTCCTTCCGGTCTGAACGCTCATAGCGGGTTACGTCGGCCCACACCTTCGTCCCCGTCTGCCGCGTTTCCGACAGATCCACGGAAGTTTTTACCTGGTGGCCGGTCAACACCAGCAAAAGAACGGGGAGCAGCCAGGCAATCCGGGCGACACGTCGGGACGCAGAAGTCATGGTTCAGAACGGTATGGATGAGCCGCAATCCCACCGGTCAACCGGTGCCCGACCGGACGGTTCGTGGACCGGAGTGAAATTGACAGGAATCCGGGTATCACGACAGGAACAGGTAGGGTTTCCAGGAATCGTCCACGAGGCCAACGTAATCCCGGATGTACATGACATAGCTCGGCCGGAAGGGTGTGCGTGCCAATGAGATACCGGCTTCTTTCGGTGTCCGGTCCCCCTTCCTGTTGTTGCAGGGCACGCACGCGGCCACCAGGTTTTCCCACGTATCCTTGCCACCGCGGGATCGGGGTACGACGTGATCGATGGTCAGCTTCTCCCGGCTGCCACAATACTGGCACGTATCGCGATCCCGGCGGAAGACATTCCGACGCGTCAACAGGATACGTTTGTACGGCACGCGCACATACTGGCGGAGACGGACAATGCTGGGCCACGGGAAATGGGTCGTGGGGCTGCGAACAACCCGGTCACTTTCGCTCGCCACCAGTTCGGCCTTCTGCATCATGACAAGCACGACGGCGCGTTGCACGCTCGTGACCGTGAGGGCCCGGTAATCCTGGTTCAGGACCAGGACGTGGCCACTGAAGAATGTGGAGCCTGGGACTTCCATGCTCCTGAGTATACGAATTGCCGCATCAAGCGGAAGGGCTCGCGTCCTTTGTTGACAATACGGTTACCCGGTCCCCCACGGCAATCGTGCCCGCCTTCTCCACGACGGCATTTTCACCGAACAGGACCTTGCTGCCCTGTTTCCTGAGCCGGGCAAGTGTGGTTAGCGGCTCCTTCCCGGCGACACCCGTATCCTGGTCGATGGTGGTCACGACGCATCGGCCGCACGGCTTCACCAAGCGCAGCTCCACGTCCCCGATGGCAATGCGGTCCCAAGCATCTTCCATCCAGGCGTCGAGCGTATGGATCACAATGCTCGGCCGGAAGCGATTCATGGGAATGTCCAATCCGAGCGACTGCAGGGACCCCGTCGTGGTCACCAGTACGGGGTAACCATCCGTGAAACGCGTCCCGTGGCCCTCGCTTGCATAGACCGGATCCACCTGGCGGTGCGTGGTTGGTGGCATCCAGAACAGGCGGAATGTGCGACCCAATCGCTCGGAAAGCCAGCTGTTTGCCTCTTCGTCCGCCGGGATGGCTTCCACGATGTCGTTCCACACGCGCACGGGTTCCAACGGGCCCGTGGGCTGCGGCACCGTATGATGCTCGCCTCGCCACACCAACTCGAGTGAGTCACCCGTCTTGTGATGCGCCGTCAGGCCCGTCAAATCGGGCACCGAACGCTGCGACACGAATGTGCCGTCCGCATCCACCAACATCCAGGCGCGATCACCCTCCAGTCCCCTCGACTGGACACGGACCGTATCCAAATCGACGGCGCGAGCCCCCTTCAACGGGTAAATATGGAGCGATACAACTCGGGATTCCATCGGAGGACAGGTTCGGGTGGCGTTCTACAATTGTCCGAGACCGGTATTCAGGGTACGAATGGCCCGCGACAGGAACACCCCGACCGACCGATAGAACTCCGGCGTGATCTGGTCGAAATCATCGGACGGGCGGTGATATCCGTCATGATCCTCCACGCCGAAATACACGAACGGGATGCCGGCGGCGTGGAATGGCCCGTGATCGCTGGACATCGTCCAGTCGTCGCTGCCGGTACCGGGCTCATCGTGGCCGTATAGCAACGTAACGCCCTCCGGAACGGCGACCATCTCCAGAAGGGGCCGGACGCTCGGCCAATGCCGCGTGCCCGACGCGTACAGTTCACCGGCCTCGCTTCGGCTGACCATGTCCAGATTCACATTCAGGGCGATGGTCCCCGATCCACACGGGGATTCCACGAACGCCCGCGCTCCGTTCAGTCCGCCTTCCTCGAAGTCGAACAGTGCGAAGACGATGGTGTGTTCGGGAGGATGCGCTGCGAAATACCGGGCGAGTTCCAACACGGCTGCCGTTCCCGATGCGTTGTCGTCGGCCCCGTTGTAGATCTCGCCATCCCGGATGCCGAGATGGTCATAGTGGGCCGAGACGACCATCCGGATGTCTGACCCCGATGTCCCGGGCACCTGAGCGAGCACATTCACGATCGGCTGATTGTCCCGACGGGCGGCGACAGCCGGGTGCTCCCAGGCACCGTCGTCCGAACACGGCACGGCCCCGGTTTCCTCAAGTACGCCTACCAGGTACGCCCGTGTCCGCTCGGCGGCCGGGGTTCCGGTCTTTCGCCCTTCATACGCGTCGGACGACAACACTTCCACGTGCTGCAGCATGCGGTCCGTGTCCATCTCGGCGGGCGGCGGTGCAGGCTGTGAACACGCGGCCGACAACGGCAGAAGCACGAGCGTGAGCAGCACCGGAGAAACGCGTGACCGGAAGGCGACGCACGGATGAAAAGGGAAACGCATGGAAGGCGGATTGGGATGATGCGGCATCCGGTTGGATGCGCGCAGGAATGTAATGTGCGTCGTAAGATACGCTTCTCCATTCTACGAACGATCCAGGCTGGACGATCCAGACCGGAATCCTGCATGAACGCTTCCGCCCCCCGTGCCACCGTTGCACTTGAGACCAGTGTCCTGGCGCAGGGGCTTCCCTGGCCCGCAAACCGCGATCTGATTCACCGGCTGCATGGCGCCGTGACCGCAGTGGGCGCGCGCCCCTGTACGACGGGTTGCCTGGACGGAGAACTGCGCGCCGATCTGAGCATGGTCGAGGTCTTGTCCTTTTGTCAACCGCCCGACCCGGCCGCTCCACCCATTCGAAAAGTCTCGCTTGCCAATCTGCCCGCGGTCCTGGCCCGACGCGAGCAGGGCGCCACAACGGTCGCCACCACCATGCTGGCCGCCCACCGGGCAGGTATCCAGGTCGTTGCCACCGGCGGAATCGGCGGCGTTCATATCCGCAGCAGCGAGCGCGAACCGCTCGATGAAAGCGGCGACCTCATGGCGCTGTCCCGCATTCCGGTGACCGTCGTCTGTTCCGGGCCGAAAGCCATCCTGGACGTGGCGGCCACACGCGAAAGACTGGAGACGCTGGGCATCACCTTGATCGGGTACCGGACCGACACATTGCCCGCGTTCTATTGCGGCCATTCCCCGCACGCAGTGGACGTCCGCTGCGACGATGTAACCCAGGTCGTGGAAATCATTCGCGCCCGGGACCGGATGGCCCTCCCCTCGGCCATCCTTGTGACCGTTCCCGTTCCGGACTCCCACGCCCTCCCATGGGAGGCCGTCCAGGACGTCGTGCAAACCGCCTTACGCCGGCCTGCAGGGGCCCGCCTGGCACCGGCCGAGGTTACGCCCTACCTGCTCGGGGCCGTGCGGGATGCGCTGGGAAATCGAGCACTGGACGCGAATATTGCACTTCTGGAGCAGAATGCACGGCTTGCGGCCGAATTGGGGGTAGCACTGGCCGAGGCGAACCCGGCCAGCCATAGCTAGGGGCTGTCAACTCTTCGCCCCCTTGAGCCCGCGAACCGCCCGCTCCTGCAGCAAATTGATATCGTAGGACTGCACCCGGGCCTGCTGCTCCTCGAACCGCTCGAACGCCAGGTCAATCAGCTCCGAAAGCAATTCCCGGAACGGCAGCCCGGCCGGCTCCCACAGATAGAACGAAAACGATCCGGGGATCGTGTTGATCTCATTGAAATACACGTCGCCCGTCCCGGCGTCCATGAGAAAGTCGATGCGGGCTACACCGGCACTGTCCAGCGCCGTGAACGCCTGCACGGCGAGCCCACGGATGCGCTCCGCCACGTGCGCTTCGAGCGGAGCCGGGATGAGCCGATCCAGGGAGGCCATCCCCGACGACTTGCCCGCCGAGCGCTGGTATTTGTCCTTGAAGGACAGGAACGCATCGGCCGCGACCGGCTCTTCGAGTACGGAAACCCGGCACGTTGCCCCACGGCCGAGCACCGACGCATTGATTTCCCGGAGGTTGGGTACACACTGTTCAATGAGGGCACGGGAGTCGTAGCGGAACGCATCCTCCATTGCGGCCTCCAGTTCTTCGGCCGTCGTCACCTTGGCGATTCCGATGGAAGAGCCCAGCCGGACCGGCTTCACGATCAGCGGCATGCCAAGCGCATCCTGTATCATCTTCAGGAATGTATCCTCGTGTCCGCGCCATTCGTTCTCGGCAACCACCTGCCAGGGCACGACCGGTACCCCATCCAGCTGGCACAGGGTCTTGGCCACCACCTTGTCCATGCCCGCAGCGGACGACAACACCCCGCTTCCGGTGTACGGAACGCCGAGCATCTCACACATTCCCTGGACGCCCCCGTTCTCGCCGCTGCCCCCATGGAACGCCACGAAGACCACATCCAGGACTACGGGCTCCGCGCGTCCCAGCAATGGGCCATGCACCGGCACGAGGCGCGCCGTCTGTCCCGTACCGGGGGCAAGCGCCACCTCGGTCGCATCGGCCACCAGGGATGCCAGGTCCTGATACCGTTCCAATTCCAAAAGGTGATTTCCGGCGTACCATTGTCCTTGCTTGGAAACATACACCGGGACGGGGACGAACCGATCCCCATCCAGTGCGGAAGCTGCCTGGAGTGCAGAGATGACCGAGACTTCATGCTCCGGTGACTGCCCGCCGAACCATACGCCGACGCGGGTTTTCCGGGACAATTCCGGGGAGGCTTGGAGTGAGTTCATGCCCGAAAATACAACCGGCGAACAGACAGCGCCCAACGGGCGTAGAGGCGACATGCAAATCGCGCTCCTCTCCGATATCCACAGCAACTTGCCCGCCCTGGAGGCGGTCCTGACGCATATCCGCGCCCAATCCTGGTCCGTCGACCGGATCTACTGCCTGGGAGACATCGTCGGGTACGGGGCGCAACCCCTGGAATGCGTGGAGCGGATCCGCGAAACGTGTCACGGTGTCGTCCTGGGCAACCACGACCTGGCCGTGGCCGACGGAACGGGCGAAATGTATCTTCCGCGGGACGGCCAGGCGGCAGCCCAGCACAATCGGGCCGTGCTCCCGACCGAGGCCCGCACCTGGCTCCGCGACCTGCCCATGACCGTGGCCGATGACGTAGCAACGTTCGTTCACGCTACCCCCCTGGACCCCGAGCGCTGGCTGCGCATGGAGTCATTCCACCTGACACAGGCCCAGTTCAGACACTTCGACACCGACCTGTGCTTCACCGGGCATACGCACATGCCCGGCATCCTGTCGCAGACGTTGGGCGTGTTCCGGATTCGCCCTGGACATCGGTACCTGGTGAACGTGGGAAGTGTCGGCCAGCCCAGGGACGGCGACCCGCGTGCCTGCGTGGCCTATCTGGATACGGAAACCCTGGACTACCGGCTCGAACGCGTTGCATACAACGTGGACGCCGCGGCGCGGGCCATCAAGGAGGCCGGGTTGCCGCGCGCGCTGGCCAGTCGGCTCGAACGCGGCACGTAGGACCGGTCAGGCCTTGACGAACTGCCCCTTGTTGTAGATGGCGTGCGCCTTCCCGACCATCTTCGCGCCCACGAACGGCGTGTTGCGCGACTTGGATTTGATGTCCGCCGACGTGAAAGTCCACTCGGAATCCGCATCGAACACGGTCAGATTGGCGGCTGCGCCAACTTCAATCACCGGCAGCGGAATCCGCATGATTTCCCGTGGGGCCACCGTGATCTTCCGGACCGCGTCGGCCAGGGACAGCACGCCCGGCCCGATCAGCTCCCGCCCGATCAGGCCCCAGGCCGTTTCCAGGCCCAGGATCCCGAACGGCGCGGCCTGGAACTCGACTTCCTTCTCGTTCGGGGCATGGGGGGCGTGGTCCGTGCAGATCGCATCGATGGTCCCGTCCGCCAGACCGGCTTTCATGGCTGCGACGTCGGCGGCCGTCCGGAGCGGCGGATGCATCTTGAAGTGCGTATCGTAGTCGGATTCCTCCACAGCAGCGTCCGTCAGCGCGAAATGATGCGTGCAGACTTCGGCGGTAATCGGGATGCCACGTGCCTTGGACCGGCGTACGATTTCCACGGCGCCGGCGGTAGAAATGTGGGCCACGTGGACAGGCCCCCCGGTGAACTCGGCAATCAGGGCGTCGCGGGCGATCATGACTTCCTCGGCCAGGGCTGGAATGCCCGGCAGGCCGAGTCGCGTGGACACTTCACCCTCATGCATGTGCCCGTGGGGATTCAGCGTGAGGTCCTCCATGTGGTTGATGATGGGACGATCCAGCATGGACGCGTACTCCAGGGCATGGCGCATGAGACCGCCGTCCTGCACGGGCGATCCGTCGTCGGAAAAGGCAACCGCCCCTCCCGCCATCATGTCCGCCATTTCCGCGAGTTCCTTGCCCTCGCGGCGCTTCGAGACGCAGGCAATCGGATGGACATTCACCGGTAGGCGTCGTGATCGTTCGACAATGAATTCCACGACATCCCGCGTGGCAATGGGCGGGGTCGTATTGGGCATGCAGGCGACGGCCGTGAAGCCTCCGAAGGCGGCGGCGCGGCATCCGGTCTCAATGGTTTCCTTGTACTCCTGCCCCGGCTCGCGCAAATGCACGTGCATGTCCATCCATCCGATGGAAACGTGCTTTCCTGCCGCATCGAATACCGGCTCGTCCCCGTCGGGCGACAGCGATCCGAGTTCAGCGATCACACCGTCGCGTATCCGGATGTCCTGGCGGGTGGTCTTGCCGGTGGCGGCGTCGAGTACCTGGCCGCCGAGGATAAGGAGGTTGGGAGTCTGCATGCCGGTTTCGCGAAAGGTGGGCTGGATGATTCCGAAAGGTACGATTCCCGTTCCAGCGAGGGGAGTCCGGTCCGGCATTCCACGGTTTCTTCAGGAGCATCCCCAGGAGTATCTTCAGGTATGTCCGTCCCTGTCGCCACCATAGCCCGTATCCACGAAGACCGCCTGCGCCGCAACGTGCAGCGGCTCCAGGCCCGTCTGGGGCCGGTCGGGCTCATGGGCGTCGTCAAAGCGGACGCCTACGGCCACGGCGCCGTCCGGGTGTCCCGTATCCTGGAATCGCTGGATGTCCCGTGCCTGGCCGTGGCCACGTTGGCGGAAGCCGTAGCGCTGCGGGAGGCCGGCATCCACGCACCCATCCTGGTCTTCGCACCTCCCACCGCTGAAGGGGCCGTCCTCTATGCCGCCTTCGACCTCCAGGCCGTGGTCGACGCACCCCGGGCCGCCTCGGCGCTCACGTCTGCCGGTGTCCGCGGTATTTCCGTGCACGTGAAAGTGGATACCGGAATGGGTCGATACGGCGTGTCCGTTGAACAGGTGCCCGACCTGCTGCGCCTCGTTGAGCAGGCCCCGGGGCTCCGGCTGGCCGGCCTCTGGTCCCACTTTGCCGATGCCGATACGCCCGGATCACCACAAACCACCCGCCAGATGGCTCGATTCCGGGACCTGCTGGACATGCTGGGCGGACACGCCCCCTGCCCCGTACACCTGGCCAACAGCGGAGCCATCTATACCACGCCCGAAAGCGTCGATCCCCGGCTGGTGGGTTCGGCCCGCGCGGGCATCGCGCTGTACGGCCTGCTGGACGTGCCGGCCGCGCGGGCCGAACTCGAGCCCGTCATGGAGGTCCTGAGCACCGTCAATGCCGTGCGCCCGGTGCGGAAGGGAACGACCGTATCGTACGGGGCCCATTGGACGGCTCCCCAGGACACGGTCCTTGCCGTGGTGGGCGCCGGGTATGCCGACGGTATCAGCCGCATGCTGTCCAACCAGGGCCAGGTCTCCATTGACGGCAAAACCTACGCCATCCGTGGAAACGTATGCATGGACGCCATCGTGGTGGACCTCGGGCCGGGAAATCCTGACGGCGTTGTGGAAGGGGACACGGTCACGTTGCTCGGCGACCATCCCACGGCCTTCGAGATCGCAGACGCTTGCGGGACAATAACCTATGAGGTGACCTGCCGGATTTCACATCGGGTTCGCCGAATTGCGTATACTCCCGGACTCGCAAGGGAGTGAACCTTTTGGTTCGTATATTCATCGGTAACGCCCAAACCCAATACCCGATTGATCATGGCCAGCACTTTCGATCCTTCCCAGTTGCATGTCCTGTTGGTCGACGACGAAGAAGACGTTGTCGAAATCGTATCCCATTTCCTTTCCGGAGAGGGATTCAACGTCCACAAGGCGTACTCCGGCAGCGAAGCCCTGGAAAAGGCCACACCCGAGATTGACCTGATCGTGCTGGACATCATGCTGCCCGAGATGGACGGATATGAAGTCTGCCGCAAGCTCCGCAGCCGCGTCGAAACAGAAACCATCCCGATCATTTTCCTCTCGGCAAAGGACGAGGAAGACGATCAGATCAAGGGGCTCATGCTGGGTGCCGATGCGTATCTGACGAAACCCGTGTCGCCCCAGGTCATCGTGGCGCACGTCAAGGCGGTGCTCCGCCGATCGGGCATCGAAGAAAGCCGGACGCTCCAGGTCAAGAACCTGACCATCTATGAGGATGAATACCGGGCGTCATTGGATGGCAAGGATCTGGGTTTGACCCTCACGGAATTCGAACTCGTCCGCTACCTGGTCCGTCACCCCCGCAAGGCCTTCACACGGCAGCAACTCCTGGAAACCATCTGGAAAGACGCCATGATGGTCACGGAACGCACGGTGGATGCCCATATCAAGAACCTCCGGGAAAAACTCGGCTCGTTTGCCCAACACATCCAGACCGTTCGCGGTGTTGGCTACCGGTTCGTGGAAGAAGGCGGCGGCGAGGAATAAGGCGTGACTGCACGTCCCGGGCGCCATTTCTTCGAGCGGTTCGTTCCCGCCCGGGCCTCGACGCAGACCTGGATGATCCTGACATTCGTGTTCTTCGTCGGGATCGCCGTCGTGGCCGTGGGTCTCTATATCGCGTTCGTCCTGCGAAGTGAGGTTCAGGTGGCCTTCCGCCAGACCCTCGTCGACCAGACGCTCCAGATTGCGACGCTCGTGGAAGAGGTCCCCGACGACTCGTCCCGCGCAGCGTTGGCACGGGATTTTTCCCGCTTCGGAGGACTCCACGTGACCGTCCTGGCTCCGAATCGGGTCATTGCCGATGTGCATCTGGGAAATCCTGCCCGTGCGGACATCCCGTCCCCTGCCGACGTCGTCTTTCCGGAAAACGGGGGTGTGCTGCTTGAGGAGTACGTGGTCGACGGTGTACGGCTCTTCTACGCGAGTATGGTGCGGCACGATTCCGGACTGATCGTGCGGGTCGGACAGCCCCGCCCTCCGTTGTTCCGGCTTATTCAGCGCATACAGTACACGTTGGCGGCGGCCATGCTGATGGCCCTCCTTCTGGCGGTATTCGGATCCTGGATTGCGGCGGAACGGGTGACCGAGCCACTCGTGACCATCCGGAACAGCGCCCGATCCATAAGTGAAGGCCAGTTGGACCGGGAAATCCTGGTCGATTCCCGGGCATCCGAGTTCCAGGACCTGGCCAAGAGCCTGAACCGGATGTCCGACACGTTCAAGGAGAAAATCCAGGAACTGGAGCGCCTGGCCGCACTTCAGAACGAGTTCATCGGGAACGTATCGCACGAAGTCCGCAACCCCATTTTTGCCGTCGGCGGCTATCTGGAAGCCCTCGGTTCGAGCACCCTGTCCGATGACCAGCGCCGGTTCTATGCCGAGAAGGGCCTCATGAACCTGGAGCGGCTCAACAACCTGTTCAGCGACCTGATTGAAATCGCCCGGTTGGAGTACCGGGAAGACCTCATAAAACCGTCCATATTCAACCTGCAGGACCTGCTGAAGGATGTTGCCGAGGTGGTCCAGGCCAAAGCCGAGGCCAAGGGACTGGAGTTGCATGTGGACAATCCGGAGTGGTTCGTCCGCGCCGACCGTGCGCGTCTGCGTCAGGTGCTCATCAACCTCATTGACAATGCGATTGCCTACTCGGACGAAGGTTCCGTCCGGTGTCGCTGTCGGCGGCACCTGGACAAGGTCAGGATAGAGGTCGTGGACACCGGCCGCGGAATTCCGGAGGAACATCTGGAGAAGGTGTTCGAACGGTTCCATCGCGTGGACCCCGACCGATCCCGGAAATCGGGAGGAACGGGCCTTGGTCTCTCGATTGTACGTCAGATCCTGGCCTCGCACGGAGAGAGCATCCACGTCGAAAGCACCGTCGGCCGGGGAACGCGGTTCTGGTTCGAGATTCCGTTCGCGTCGGAGTCCCCCGACGCCTGAATTGTCAAGGGACTGTTAACAGTGTTAATTGACCCGCGATCGGCGGGCTCGGCGGCAAACAAATGGGCAGCCATCCGCGTAGGCAAAGTCTACGACGTTGGCATGTGAAAACAGACAGGTATCATGGCGAGTACGAAGAAGAAGACGAGCACCCCATCCACGGCAACCAACGGTTCCGGCACGCGCACGGATGCCAACACCCCTGTCAATACCGCGCTCATGGATCGCCCGCTGTTCCAGGGCGACTTTGAATACGTCGAGTTGGGCCCGTCCGACTTCGACTCCACGGAGTTGTTGGACGTCTACCGCACCATGCTCCTGTCGCGTCGCCTGGACGAGAAAATGCTCACGCTGCTGAAGCAGGGCAATGGTTTCTTCCATATCGGATGCGCTGGCCATGAGGCCACGCAGGCCGCGATCGGCCTGCTCTCCCGCCCTGGCCACGACTGGTTCAGCTTTTACTACCGGGACATGATGATGTACCTCATGCTCGGGGGTACGGCCGAAGAAGTGCTGCTGCATCACATGGCCAAGGCCGCCGACCCGAACTCGGGCGGACGCCAGATGTCCGAGCACTTCTCGAACAAGAGCCGAAACATCTTGCCCATTTCGTCCTCCGTCGGCGCCCAGTTCCTGCCCGCCGTTGGCGTGGGCCTGTCCCTGCAGCGGGACGGTGTGGAGGATGCCTATGTGTACTGTTCCTGTGGAGATGGAGCCACCTCCCAAGGTGATTTCCACGAAGCCCTGAACTGGGCGGCACGGGCCAAAACCCCGGTCCTGTTCGTGGTCCAGGACAACGGATATGCCATTTCCGTCCCCGTCCGGGACCAGACCGCCGGTGGATCGGCATTCAAGTTGGCCGCAGGATACGAGGGGTTGAAGCGCATCCATGTGGACGGAACCGACTTTTTCAGCACCTATTCGGGTGCCAAGGCAGCCATCGAGCACATCCGCTCCGGCGAAGGCCCGGTCTGCCTCGTCGCCGACCTGGTACGTCTGCTCCCGCACTCAAGCTCCGACAATCATACCAAATACCGGACCCCGGAAGAGCTGGAGGCCGATCGGCGGGAGGACCCCATCCTGCAAATGGAGGAGCGCCTGAAGGAGGCCGGCCTCCTGGACGATGCCCGCATCGAGTCCATGCGCAAGGAAGTCGCGAAACAGGTGGACAAGGCGTCGGCCTGGGCCGCTGCCCAGGCGGATCCCGATCCCTCGACGGCGCTCGATCACGTCTACTTTGAAGGCGATACGGGGCTCGAATTTGAAACGTCGGAGCCGTCAGGCGAACCGATCGTACTGGTGGATGCCATCAACCACGCCCTCCACGAGGAAATGGAGCGCAACGAACGAGTCATCGTCTACGGCGAGGACGTGGCCGGCGGCAAGGGCGGTGTATTCACGGCCACCCGCGACCTGACGGACCGGTTCGGTGCCGACCGGTGCTTCAACTCCCCGCTGGCCGAGGCGTCGGTTGTCGGAACCGCCGTCGGATTTGCATCGGCCGGCTTCAAGCCCGTGGTCGAAATCCAGTTCGGCGACTACATCTGGCCGGCCATGCAGCATCTTCGGAATCAGGTTTCCTCCTACCGGTATCGGTCGAACGGCGAATGGGGGTGCCCCATGGTCATCCGCGTACCCGTCGGCGGGTACATCCATGGCGGGCTCTGCCACTCGCAGAACATCGAGGCGTTCTTCGCCCACATGCCCGGCTTCAAGATTGCCCTGCCCTCCAACGCTGCGGACGCCAAAGGACTGCTGAAAGCCGCCATCCGGATGGAAGACCCGGTGCTCTTCATGGAGCACAAGGCCCTGTACCGGTCGGCCGCTGCCCGCAGCCCTGAGCCGGACAAAGACTACCTGCTGCCGTTCGGGAAAGCCCGTACGGTCCGCGAAGGAACCGATCTGACCATCATCACCTGGGGCATGATGGTCCACAAGTCCATGAACGCCGCGCGTCAGCTGGAAAAGGAAGGTGTGTCGGTTGAAGTCATCGACTTGCGCACCATCCTTCCCATGGATTCCGATGCCGTACTGGCGTCGGTCCGGAAGACAAACCGGGCCATGGTCGTGTACGAAGACCATGAATTCGGTGGATTCGGCGCGGAAATCTCCGCCCAGATTGCTGACCTGGCCTTTGAATCCCTCGACGCGCCGGTGCGACGCGTGGCAGGTGCCTTCACCATGATCCCGTTCGCGGATCCGCTGGAACGCGCTGTCCTGCCCGATGACGAACAGGTCCTGGAAGCCGCCCGAGCCCTGGCCGCCTGGTAATAATCAGGCGTCCAGCGCCGAGGACAGATCGGCCAACAGGTCGTCCACGTCCTCGATTCCGACTGACAGTCGGATGAGAGAATCGTGCAATCCGGCGGCGTGACGTTCGGCTGCCGGAATGGATGCGTGGGTCATGGTAGCCGGGTGATTCAACAGGCTCTCTACGCCACCCAGGCTCTCAGCCAACGTGAATATCTGCGTTGAGGACATGACACGCGTTGCCGCCTCTATGCTGTCATCCTTCAGCAGGAACGATACCATCCCCCCGAACTTGCACATCTGACGCGCCGCGATCTCGTGCCCGGGATGACCGGAAAGGCCGGGGTAGTACACCGTTTCCACCTTGTCGTGGGCCTGCAACCACTCGGCAATCCGTTCAGCGTTGGCGCAGTGCCGTTCCATCCGGAGATGCAGGGTCTTGGTCCCCCTGAGCGTCAGGAAACAGTCCATGGGTCCCGGGGCCGCACCGGTACTCTTGACGATGAACCGGAGACGATCCGCCCATTCGTCATCGTTCGTACACACGGCGCCACCAATGACATCGCTGTGCCCGCCCAGATACTTGGTCGTCGAATGCAGCACCATGTCGGCACCCAAAGCAAGCGGAACCTGAAGGACCGGCGTAGCAAACGTATTGTCCACCACGGTCACGATGCCCCGCTCCTTCGCAAGGGCCGTCAGCGCGGCTATGTCCACGACACGCAGCAGCGGGTTGGTCGGCGTCTCAATCCAGAGCAACTTCGTTTCCGGCGTGAGCGCGGCCTTGACGATCTCCAGGTCCGTCATGTCAATGAACGCCGACGTAATCCCGAACGGACCGAACACTTGCCTCATGAGGCGGTAGGTGCCGCCGTAGAGGTCATTCGAAGCCACCACATGGTCCCCGGGACGCATCCACTTCATGACCGCGTCGGTAGCCGCGACGCCCGACGCGAAACAGATACCGTGCCGGGCCCCCTCCAATGACGCCAGGTTGCCCTCCAGGGCACTCCGCGTGGGGTTCGTCACGCGGGCATACTCATGACCCTTGTGGACACCCGGGGCGCTCTGGGCGTACGTGGAGGTCTGGTAGATGGGCGTCATGACGGCACCGGTCGAGGGATCCGGAGCTTGTCCGCCATGCACGGCGCGCGTACCGATACCAAGACCGGCAGCTTCTTCGGGAGTCAGGGGGAGTTCGCGGGACATGCGGTTGGAAGGAGGCTGGAGAAAAAAAGGAGGCGTGATCAGTAGAGCCGGAACAGGAAAAAGGAAGCGGGCCCGGTCCAACATGGACCGGGCCCGCACCGGGACGTGTCACCACGCCCTCATCAGGACAGGCCGCAGCTGAGCACCATGTGGGTCAGCATGCAACGGCCTCAATTGCCGGAATCATCATAGCCGGCACAGGCCGAAATGGCTTGAGCCTTGTCGGTCTCATTCACCTGGACGTAGGCCTGGAAGAGGGCCATGCAAACCGGCTGGGCATCTTCGCCAGCCGACTCGAACAGTTCCTTGGCTTTTTCCAGGGGTGCGACCGCCGAGCCGAAGAGTTCACGACGCGTATCGACCAGCGCATTGATCTGGGCCTCGCGTGCCGCGACCTCTGACGAGGACAGATCGGCCCGCTCGGCGCGCAGGGCATCGTCCAGAGCCGACACTTCCTCGTTCACATCGACGGCCTTGTTGATAAAGACCGCACCCAGGTTGTAGTAGGCGTTCGCATACTCCGGATTGATTTCAATGGCCTTCTCAAGCTGCTCGATGGCCTCATCGTACCGCTCCATCTGCGTCAGGAGGGTGCCGTAATTGTAGCGGAACAACTCGTTTTCCGGATCGCGGGCAACGGCCGATGTGTACCGGTCCATGGCCTTGTCAATCTGGCCTGTAAGCTGGTAGACGTTCAACAGATCCGTCTGGATATCCACGTTGTCCGGGTACATGCTGGCCGCGCGTTCCAAGAGGGCCACGGCATCGTCCATCCGATCGCCCGACTGGTAGAGGGTCGCCAGGAAGCGGTAGGAGTCCGGCTCCGTATCGCCCTTTTCAATGGCCATCTCGAAGGGCTCCATGGCCTTTTCCGGCTGGCTGGCGTTCATCCAGGCGTACGCTTCATTTACGTAGGCACCGGAAGAGTCAGGCTGGATGGAGCCGGCGTTGTTGAAGTACAGTGCCGCCACCGGGAACTCGGCGTCGTCGTTGCGGCCCCGGTTGAAGGCCTGGATGCCGCGCTGGAATTCACTCGCATAGGCAAAGCGGAGCGCACGGGTGACTTCAGGCTCCAGTGCCGGATCGTACTCGAGCGCCTTCTCGTAGGCATCGATCATCTCGAGGATCATGCGGGTATGCTCTGCCGGATCTTCCGTGGCGAATGCCTGTTCAGAAAGGACCTGGCCTTTGAGCTGGTACGCTTCGGCATTGGCCGGATTGTTGCTGATGGCGGTCTCCAGGTTCTGGAGGGCCCGGTCGTAATCCTTGTTGCGGAGGTCGAGCTTGGCACCCTCCACATTCGGATCGCTGGAACAGCCATCGGCTCCAGCCAGGACGAAAAAGGCGATCAGCAGGCCGTAAATAATGTTGGTGCGCTTCATAAGTCGGGTATATATCAGGGTTTTCCGATGAAAACAGGCGGTGAAAGGTACTGTTCCACTTTCCTGCATACAACAGTTAATAGATAGTTCTCACATGGCCTCCGGTTCCGATTCCGCGCTTTCCATCCCCCCACAATTGCTTCAGGGCCTGTTCGATTATGCGGGTCTGTTCCCGCCGGCCGCCCTTGCCATGGATGCCGCCGTGGCTGAGTATGTAGCCCACAAGACCGGACCCGAGGCCTGGCTGGTGGGTCCGTTCGTGGTGCCCGCCGCCCGACTGCAGGAAATGGAAGATGCGTTCGCCACGCACGCACCCACCGCTGCTCCCGAGCCGGCTGCCGCGGTGGGCATCACGCTGCTCCCCCGTTCGGCCGATACGCTCCAGGAAGACCTCCATGCCTTCATGTCGCTCGTCCATCGGGCGTCCACTCCATTCCGTCTCGCCGCTGTCGAATTCCGTCTGCCACCCCATGCGCTGCAGGATCGGACGTCCATCGACGCCGTGCTGGATTCCGCAGCCGCGGCTGTCCTGGGTGTAAAGGCTTCCCGTTCGGACGTACCGATGCCGGTCTATATCGAGCTGCCCCGTCCCTTCACGTCGGCGCAGTTGGCAACGTACATGGGGGGGCTGTCCTCCCGGACAGCCCCCCCATCCTTCCGCGCCAAGATCCGGTGCGGCGGTGACTCCATCGCGGCGTATCCGTCGGCTGGGGAACTGGCCGGGTTCATCGACGCAGCCCATCGGGCCGGTATCGCATTCAAGGCCACCGCCGGCCTGCATCATCCGTTTCCCGTGCCCGATACGGCCACCGGGGCGACCATGCACGGCTTCATCAACGTATTCACGGCGTCCGTGCTTCATGCCGTCCACGTGTTGCCGCTGGCCACGCTGGAGGAACTCCTGACCGAAACCGACCGGGATGCGTTTTCCCTGTCCGCGTCGCATATTGGTTGGCGCTCCTGGCAGGCCTCGGCCGCCGACGTCCACCGCGTCCGTCGCACCTTTGCCATGGGCATAGGCAGTTGCAGCATTTCCGAACCTGTAGAAGATCTTTCATCACTGGGCTACTCCATTTCATGACCTCTTTCATACCCGTCCCGTCCGATCACGATTTTCCCATCCAGAACCTGCCCTACGGCGTTTTCCGGGCAACGCCCGCCGAACCCGCCCGCGTGGGCGTGGCCATCGGGGATTACATCCTCGACTTGACGACGCTGGAAGAGGCCGCCTGGCTCCAGTCCCGCAGCGGAGCGTCCTTCTTCCGTGCCGGCTCATTGAATGCCTTCATGGCGGCCGGACGGGATGAGTGGCGGCATATCCGGACCCAGATCCAGGCCCTCTTGTCCGCCGACGAGCCGCGACTCCGGGACAACGAGGCCATGCGGCGGCGGGTGTTTTTCGAGCAGGGCGCGGTCACCATGGAATTGCCGGCGCTGGTCGGTGACTACACGGATTTCTACTCCTCCCGGGAACACGCCACGAACGTCGGCACCATGTTCCGCGGTAAGGAAAACGCCCTCATGCCGAACTGGACCCACCTTCCGGTGGGATACCACGGCCGGTCCAGTTCACTGCTTGTGTCCGGTCGACCCGTTCGTCGTCCATCCGGCCAGACCAAGCCCGGGGAGGACGGCCAGCCCGGCTTCGGCCCGACCCGCCTTTTGGATTTCGAATTGGAGATGGGCTTCTTCGTGGGCCCGGGGAATGCGCTCGGACACCCTATTCCCATTGCGGACACGCCCGAACACATTTTCGGCATGGTCCTCGTGAATGATTGGAGTGCACGCGATATCCAGGCTTGGGAGTATGTACCGCTCGGACCGTTCCTGGGAAAGAATTTTGCTACGACACTGTCGCCATGGGTGGTTCCGATGGATGCGCTGGAGCCGTTCCGCGTATCGGGTCCGACGCAGGATCCCGCACCGCTCCCCTATCTGACCTCGACGGGCCCGTGGTCCTATGATATCCAGTTGGAGGTCGGCATCCGAACCCCGGGAGCCCAGCAACCGGATGTGGTCTGTCGGTCCAACTTCCGCTATCTGTACTGGAACGTGTGTCAGCAGTTGGCGCATCACACGGTGAATGGATGCAATGCCCGCCCGGGGGACCTCATGGCATCGGGTACCATTTCGGGGCCGGAACCGGAAAACTTCGGCTCCATGCTGGAACTCAGCTGGCGGGGGGAACGCCCGATTTCCCTGGCGGACGGCACGTCCCGTACGTTCCTGGAGGACGGAGATTCGGTCGTCATGCGGGGATGGGCGCAGGGAGACGGCTATCGGATCGGGTTCGGAAAGGCCGAAGGTACCGTCCTGTCTGCCGTCCCGTCACCCTGAACCACTCATTCTGTCAGTCCGGGCCGAAAAAATGGCAGAAATGCGGGATTGGCACGCGCGTTGTAATGACGTGGGTGAACCTGTTCATCCAAACTGATTACTGCCATGACACAGATTGTACGCTTTTCCCCGCGCCATGACCTGAATCGCCTGCAGCGCGATTTTGACCGCATGTTCTCCGGCTTCTTCCCGGGCTACGACGAGGACGAAACACCCGTATCCTGGACTCCCCACCTGGATGTGACCGAGACCAACGAGGCTTACATCCTGGAAATGGACGTTCCCGGCCTGTCCCGTGAGGATATCCAGATCAATCTCCAGGACGGCGTGCTGACCATTTCCGGGGAACGCCAGTCCCGTGAGCTGCAGGAGAACGACAGTGTGGTCCGCGTGGAGCGCCACGTGGGGCGCTTCTTCCGCTCGTTTTCCATGCCCAAGCAGGTCAATGAGAAGAAGATCGAGGCCCGGCACGAAAACGGCGTGCTTACGGTGACCTTGCCGAAGCTGGAAGACAGCAAGCCACGCAAGATCAAGATTTCCTGACCAAAGACACTGGAGCCCGGGATTCCACGCAAAAGGGGGCGCCGCGAGCGGCGCCCCCTTTCTATTGCCTGGTCCGATTGTCACGAAGCCTTCCAGGAGGCTCCGATCGGGTTCGGAAGACGGATATGCACCGCCGTTCCTTCGCCCGGAACCGACTCCATCCAGATGCGACCACCGTGGGCCTCGGCCACTGCACGGGCAATGGCCAGCCCCAGCCCGGTGCCGGCATCGGTCCCGGATTTCCGCGTGCGCGCGTCCGTTCCCCGATAGTACCGATCGAAAACCCGCTCCACCTCATCGGGTGCAAGCCCGGGGCCGTCATCCCGAATGGTGATGACCAGGGCGTGTTCATCGGTGCCGACAGCAATCTGCACGGATGTCCGGGCAAATGCGACGGCATTGGACAGCACGTTTGTCAGCATTCGGAGCAGACGACTCCCGTCCCCTTGGACCATGGGCCACACTTCCGGCGGCCGGATGACCACGCGAACTCCATCAGGCGTCCGCACGGCGACCGTTTCCACGGCATCCGACACCAACTCTCCCAGTGGAACCGGCTCTGAGACAAGTCGGGATCCGGATTGCTCCAGGACCGCCAATTCGAACAGATCGTCCACGAGGCTGCGGATGCGGCGGACCTGGCGCTCGGCTCCTTCCACCGCCATGGAGGCGTCCGCATGGCGGCCTTCCGCTTCGAATCGGACCGCTTCCTCCAACCACGCCTGAACCGCGGCCAACGGGGTCCGCAGGTCATGACCCACGTTGGCCACGAGTTCCTGCCGCAGTTGGTGCGCCGACTGCATGGCCGTGATGTTCCGCTGGATATCATCCGCCATCCGGTTCACAGCAGTGGCTACCAAGGCGATTTCGTGGGTCCCTTGGACGTCCACCCGGACGCCGTAATCCCCCTTCCCGATTTCCGATACCCGAGTAGCAATCCGGCGCAGTGGTGCCACCAACCACCAGGTTACTCCACCACCGGTCAGCAACGCCAGGATGACCGCCAGAACGGCCACCAGACGAAGGGATTCCCTCGCCGCCTGATTGGCACCCGAGAGTTCCCACGCCATGGACTGCCGGAGGGGTTGGACGAGCAGCGCACCCACGGGAAAACCGACCGCGTCATACAGGGGAGCCACGGCGTATCCACCGGGCAGGCCATTATCCGTCGCATCCACCACCAAGCCGGAGAACAACGCCTGGGCGTCGGGGACCTCAGGCGTGCCTGTCGTATCCACCCGAACTTCCGGGAAGGCGGTCGGATCGGCATGGATGACATGCCGTACCTCCCCATCCAGATCGAGAATGGCCACAGGATCCGGAAAGCGGAGGGCCAGGTCGGCCAGCAGCGCACCGGCCACGTGCAACCGCCCGTCCTGGATGGAGGAACGCCGTTCAATTTCCTCGGCCACCGCATCCAGCCGCGATTCTATGGACGTGACGGCGAGTTCACGACTGCGCTCGGTGGCAAACCGTACCGTCAGGCCGATAGCCACGGCAGCAACCGTGAGTTCGGCAATCACCAGGATGGCCACAATCCGCCAGAACAGGGTATTGCCAAGGGAGCGCGCGCTCACGATGCCCCTTCCGGGTCGAACTTGTAGCCGACCCCCCAGACCGTCCGGATGAATCGCGGGGCACCCGGATTGGACTCGATCTTGGCCCGGAGTCGCTGGACGTGGGAATCCACGGTCCGGTCGTACCCCTCGTACTGGATGTCCCATACGGCATCCAGCAATTGCATCCGCGTGAACGGACGCTCGGGGTGGCGTGCCAGATACAGCAGCAAATCGTACTCAAGGACCGTGAGCACGACTTCTTCTCCGTCCATCGTAACACGGCGACGGGGCGGATCCATCCTCAGGGGCCCGAATTCCAGCGGGCGCTCGTCGGCGCCGCTGTCGGCCGCCACCTCGTCGAGCAATCGGAGCCGACGCAGGGCAGCCCGCACCCGGGCCACGAGTTCGGAAAGACTGAACGGTTTGGTGACGTAATCGTCCGCGCCGACCTCCAATCCAACCACCCGGTCCATTTCGTCCGACCGTGCAGTCAACATCATGATGTACAGCACCGGGTGTGCGGCCCGCAGTCGCCTGCAGACTTCCAGTCCGTCCAGTTCAGGCAGCATGATGTCCAGCAGGACGACATCCGGCACGGACGCCTCGACGGCTTTGAGGGCCAGGGGTCCCGTTCCGACGGTCCGTACCGCGTAACCGGATTCCGAAAGGCGACGCTCCACCAGCCCCGCCAGTTCCTCGTCGTCCTCCACCAGTAGAATGGATGCCATGCGTCTGCGGTCGGGTTTGGCGTGCTTGGGGTTGCGTTGCTCCGGGTTGCCAGCCTGTATTATACATACTTTCGTGACAACTGAAGGAGGTGCGTGCAGTAGAATGTCTTGACCATCTTACCCGGAACCTGTCCATCCATGACTTCGCGGAATCCATACTGCCCCACCCGGTGTGCCAGCCTGTTGGTTGTCAGCCTGATGCTGCTGTTCCCGAGCGCCTTGCATGCCCAAAAGACAGCAGAAGGAGTGGTCCGGGACTGGCTGGCTGTCCAGCAGTCTGCGTTGTCCGGTGTTGAACGAATCACGCTCCGGGCCGACATGGCACTGTCCCTGACGTCCGGACAGACCACCCGGCGCATTGAGAGCCGAACGCTGCTGTCGTTCGAGCCCGGGGACACGCCGGACCGGACCCTGGAGTGGCTGTCAGTGGACGGCACCCGGATGCCACCCGAAAGCAGTGACCGGTACGATGCCCGCATGCGGGCCCTGCTGGGTGACGGGCCGGAAGGTGAAATGGTCATAGGCAACCAGGCCATCGGCGCATTATTGCCGGGAATGCTCATCCGCAATCTCCGATTGGCGCAACGTATTGAAACGCGCGAGCGGGGCGGCGAGGCGTACGACGTTGTCACAGGTCGGCTGGAGCGCCCGGGGCCACCTCCGGGACCACTCCCAGGGCGCATGCAGGGTCGTCGCAGGCCCCCGCCACCCCTCTCCGCCACACCACCCCGCCATGTGGTGACACTCTGGTTCAGTCAGGCGTCCGGACGGCTGGCATTCGTGGAACATCGCATAGCCATGCCGCGTGGGCAGGGCCTGCTGGTCCGCACGCGCCTGGAACGCCATGGTGGTCTCGACATTCCGGTCGCGCGGACCATCGAAGGGGACATCCCGAGCATCCGGCGCTTGCGGACGGTGACCCTCCGCCTGGACCATCAGATCACGTTCCGGGATCACGAACTGACCCTCATTGAATAATGCGATTCGATGTCTTGATGGACGTGCTCGGAACCGAGCTGGGAAAGCCGTTGCCGGGCCGGGAGGCCCAGTTGGACATGGCGCCGCTGGATCGGTTGGAGCACCTGGCTGCCGACGCGTCGGACCGTCCATACCGCGATGCCGCCGTCCTGGCCCTGCTCTATCCGGACGCATGTGGCATGACCCATCTTCTGCTGACTGTACGGCCCGATGGCATGAAACAGCACGCCGGCCAGGTCGCCTTGCCCGGAGGTCGCCGCGAGGCCGGCGAGTCCCTGACCGACACGGTGTTGCGCGAAACCCACGAAGAGGTTCTCATTCCGCCGGATCGTATTGCCCTGCTGGGCATGTTGACGCCGCTCCACGTCATTCCGTCGAAATTCAATGTGCACCCGTATGTCGGATACATCACGGAAGCGCCTGATTTGAGCGTGCGGACCGACGAGGTGGCCCATCTGTTCGGTGTGCCTCCCGTGGACCTGGTCCGGCCGGAACGACGTAAGTCCCGTCGCCAACGCATTGGCCAACAGGAACGCGAGGTCCCGTACTTCGACCTGGAAGGCCACGTCGTGTGGGGCGCGACCGCCATGATGCTTGCCGAATTCGCCGCCGTGCTTCAGGCCGCGCTGCCCACCCCCAACTGACGAAGGGCGTCCACCACCAGCTCCCGGGCCCCGGCTTCCGTAGGCGCCTCCGCGTACACACGCAGCACGGGTTCGGTCCCGGACGGCCGGATGAGCAACCAACCGTGGTCCATACGGTGCTTGTACCCATCCAGGTCTGCGACCGAACGCACAGGGGCTCCTGCGATTTCCCGCAGCCCGCCCTCCTTCTGCAGTACGTCCAGAATCCGCTCCTTTCCACTCGCCGTGGTATGGGCGTCCACACGCCAGTAGGCATGCGGCCCGAAGCGCCGGAACAGATCGTCGACGAGCGCACTCAGCGACTTCCCGCGTACCGCCATCATTTCCAGGACCAGCATCCCGATGAAAATGCCATCCCGCTCGGGAATATGTCCCTTCACCGCCATTCCACCGGATTCCTCCCCTCCCACCAGCACATGCCCTTCCAGGATCTTTTCCCCGATATACTTGAATCCGATGGCCGTCGTCTCGACCGGCAAGCCCAAGGCGGCCCCCATCTTGTCCAGCATGTCGGTGGTGGAAAAGGTCTTCACGATGGTCCCCGACGCGCCGCGGTCCGTGTGCAGGTAGTCCACGAGCAGGGCCAATATGCGATGCGAGTCGACGAAATTCCCGCGCTCATCGAACATGCCGATCCGGTCAGCATCCCCGTCATTCGCAATACCGGCCGATGCGCCGTGCGATACGACCATGCCCGGGAGCTCAGCCAGGTTCTTCTCGATGGGCTCCGGTGCAACACCTCCGAAGGACGGGTTCACGGTTGAGCGATGCTCCACCACGTGCTCCTGACCCAGCAGGGCGGAATACAATCCCATTCCCGAGCCATGCATGGCGTCATGCACAATGGTGAGGCCTGCCGCCCGGATGCGATCCAGATCAATCCTCTCCCGCACGTAGGCACAGTAAGCCGCCGTGAAGTCCCGCGTCGTGATGGCCTCCGACGCCGGGTAGGACTGCTCACGCCACGGCGCAAGACGGGCTTCCACGGCCTTCACCATGGACGGCAGCGCCGATCCTCCGAAGTGGCCCTTGATCTTGTATCCGTTGTATTCGGGCGGGTTGTGGCTGGCCGTGATCACGACGCCGGCCGCGGCGCCGATATCCTGGACGGCCCAACTCGCAACGGGAGTCGCCGTTATCCCTTCCGACACAATGACCTGCAACCCCTGGGACGCCAGTACCCGGGCCGTATGATCGGCGAACATCCGCCCCCCGAAGCGGGCATCGTAGCCCAGCACGATGACCGGATTGGAGGGATAGGTCTCGACGACCCAGGCTGCCGTCGCCAGCGCAACCCGCTCCAGGTTGTCCATGGTGTAGCCGTCTGCGATGATGGCCCGCCACCCATCCGTTCCGAAAGCGATTTCGTGTCGATCTGCCATACTACCGTTCGGGGGATTACAGTTTGAGGAGTTCACGAGCGCTCGCGCGCGCCGCTTCCGTCACGGTACTTCCGGACAGCAAGGCGGCTATTTCGTGGATGCGGGCGGCTTCGTCCAGACGGGTAATGCGCGTCCGCGTGACGTCCCCGTCGGTTTCTTTCGCCACCCGATACTGGGATCGTCCGGCTGCCGCAACCTGCGGCAAGTGGGTGATGGCCAGGATCTGAAGGGATTCTCCGAGGGAGGCCATGCAATCAGCCACCTTTTGTGCCGTCGCTCCCGATATGCCCGTATCAATCTCGTCGAAAATGAGGATGGGCAGTTGGTCGGTCCGGGCCAGGATGGACTTCATGGCCAACATGATCCGCGAGATTTCACCGCCAGAGGCCACCCGGGCCAGCGGCATGATGTCCATGCCCGGATTCGTGGATATCAGGAAGCCCCCCCGGTCCACACCCCGGGCACCGGCCGTGAATGTGGTCCCGTTCTCCGATCGGATCCAACCAACCGGATCGACGTCCTGGACCAATTCAACGCGGAACCGACTTTCCGGCATGCCGAGCCGACCCAACTCTTCCACAATCAACGATTCAATACCGTCCGCAGCTTTTCTGCGCAGGCCGGATAACCGCCAGGCCTGGGCGGACAATCGGTCCGTGACCTCGTGGAAGGCATCATCCAACTGCCTCAACGCACCGTCCACATCGCTGGCCATGGCAAAGCGCTCACCGATTTCCTGGCGATGCAACAGCACCGCATCGAGCGTGCCTCCATACTTCCGCTTCAGGCGGTCCAGGTCGATGGAACGCACCCGGATGGCCTCCAGCCTGTCCGGATTGAATTCGATGCGCGAGTTGTAATCCTGCAGGAACGCCGCCGCTTCAGCGACTGAAATCTGCGCCGAGGCGATTTCCTGGCGAATATCATTGAACGCAGGGTCAATGCGTGTCAAATCCGACAGCTGGTTCCTTGCCTGCACCAGGAGGTCATTGATGGCCGTGTCGGAGTCGTACATCAACTCGGACAATTGATTGGTGGCCTCGAACAGGCGCTCTGCATTCTCCAGCACACGACGCTCGGCCTCCATGGCGTCTTCCTCGCCTTCCACCGGAGCCACTGCGTCAATTTCGTCGATCTGGAAGGACAGCAAATCCTTCTCCCGGCCCAACGCATGCTTCTCGGACTGGAGACGGGCTCGGCGGTCGGCGATGTCGCGGGCTTCGGCCAGCAACCCTCTGTACGCCGCCACCTCGTTGTCCAGATTGCCGAACGCATCCACGAGCGGGATGTGGCGCTCCGTCCGAAGCAATGACTGATGCTCATGCTGGCCGTGCAGGTCCACCAGCTCGGAGGCGACATCCTTCAACAAGGTCACGGTTACCGGCGTGTCATTGATGAACGCGCGACTCTGTGAGCCGGACACTTCCCGCCGGAGGATGA
The DNA here is from genome assembly GCA_040221055.1 of Rhodothermales bacterium. Lineage (NCBI taxonomy): Bacteria > Pseudomonadati > Rhodothermota > Rhodothermia > Rhodothermales > Rhodothermales bacterium. The sequence goes on from JAVJVN010000018.1 coordinate 86,740, forward strand.
GTTCCGGGAGGACTTCAATGTCATTTTCCTCCAGCACCCCTGCCACAATCCGGCCGGTCGAACCCTCGGCAGCGAGTTCAAAGGTGCCCTCAATGACGGCCTTGCGTGCACCGGGGCGGACCACGTCGGTCGAAGCGCGATCCCCGAGGATCAACTTGAGCGCGCCGACCAGGATGGACTTCCCCGCCCCCGTCTCACCGGTAATGCAATTCAGACCGGGGCCGAACTCGACGTCAAGCGCCTCGATGAGTGCAAAATCCCGGATATGAAGCGTTCGGAGCAAGGATGGACCGACGTTGAGTCAGGAAAAACAGGAGCTCAAGCCGCGCCGTGGCAGTGCTTGTATTTCTTGCCACTTCCACACGGGCACGGATCGTTACGACCCACTTTGTCGTCCACCGTAACCGGCTCGGCCTTGGCCGTAGGGTCGGCCTCGGCGGCCGCACGTCTCCCGTCACCACCGGCGCCCACGCCGTAGGTGGGCGACATGGACTCGTGGGTCGTACGGGAACGACGCGGATCCAACCGACGCGGCCGCGCGCCCGCAGCACCCGCTCCCTGCTGCTGATTGACCAGGGGACCGGACCGGAAAATGAAGGAGACCATGTCCCGGTTGATGGTATCAATCATCTCCGTAAACAGACCGTAGGCCTCCATCTTGTATTCGATGAGCGGATCGCGTTGACCATAGGCGCGCAGGCCGATGCCCTCCTTCACCTCATCCAGGTTCCGGAGATGCTCTGTCCAATGCGCATCGATGAAGCTGAGCATGGCCACGCGTTCGAGTGCATCATTGACTTCCTGCCCTTCCGATTCGATGGCATCCTCAATCCGGACCACGGCCCTGAGCGCCTTGCGTCCATCGGTGAAGTCCACGTAGACCTTCTCCGGTTTCTGCTCCCGGTCGCTCTCCTGCAACTGTTTCATGCTCTCATGGAACGGCCGGGCGAGGGCATTGCGCTTCCGGTTGTAGAACGCCAGCGCATCGTCATAGACCCGATCCGTTACCCCGTCCTCTCCCAGCTTGTGGAACAGTTCGCGATCCATTTCCACATCGAGCGCGAGCAGACGCAGCAGGTCCGCACGCATTTCATCCAGGTTGCCCTCACCGTGGTGCTGCTTTACGAGGTCTTCCACCATCCCGCGGAGCATGTCCATGATATCCCCGGCCAGCCGTTGTCCACGCAATGCGTGTACGCGGCGGTCATAGATGACCTTTCGTTGGGAATCCAGCACGTCATCGTACTCAAGCTGGCGCTTCCGGATGGCGTAATTGTTCTGCTCCACCTTCCCCTGCGCGCGTTCAATGCTCTTGTTGACCCAAGGGTGGGTGATGACAGCCCCTTCTTCCAGGTTCAACCGGTCCATGACCTTGGCCACACGATCGGAACTGAACAGGCGCATGAGATTGTCCTCAAGCGAAATGTAGAACTGGCTCTCGCCGGGATCGCCCTGACGGCCGGCCCGACCACGGAGCTGGAGGTCAATCCGCCTACTGTCGTGCCGCTCGGTGCCAATGATGGCCAAACCTCCGATTTCCCGGACACCCTCGCCGAGCTTGATATCGGTACCGCGACCGGCCATGTTGGTGGCAATGGTCACACCGCCTTTCTGACCGGCCTCTGCCACAATCAGGGACTCGGCCTTGGCCCGGTCCCGCTTGGCGTTCAACACGTTGTGCTTGATGCCCGCACGGGTGAGCATGCGGCTGTACATCTCCGAGGCCTCAACGCTGGTTGTACCGACCAAGACAGGCTGACCGCGGTCATGGTATTCCTGGATCTTCTCGATGACGGCATTCACCTTCTCCCGTTTGGTCCGCAGGACCAGATCGTCCAGGTCGCGACGCGCCACCGGCTTGTTGGTGGGGACGACCACGACCTCCATCTTGTAGGTCTTGAAGAACTCCTCGGATTCGGTCTCGGCCGTACCTGTCATGCCGGCCAGCTTGTGGTACAGCCGGAAATAGTTCTGGAGGGTGACCGTGGCGTAGGTCTGTGTAGCCGCCTGGATCTTCACACCCTCCTTGGCCTCAATAGCCTGGTGGAGACCATCCGAATAGCGGCGACCGGACAGCACGCGGCCCGTATGCTCATCCACGATCTGGATTTTGCCGTCCTGGACAATGTATTCGGTGTCCTTCTCGAACAGGATGTAGGCCTTCAACAACTGCTCAATGGCGTGCAGCCGCGACGCCGCCTCGGCATACCGGTTGTACAGCTCCCGTTTGAAGTCCGCCAGTTTGTTGCGCAGGATGCTTATGTCGTTGGCGAGCTTGTTTTCCTTCTTCTCCTCGCTGAGCGCTTCGTCCGACTGTATATCACTGACGAGCGTTTTCTGCTCCGTTTCCATTTCCTTCTCGGCCTTGGCGACTTCCTCGCCCAGATCCGGAAGGATGAACAGGTTCTCATCCTTGCCGGCCGCAGAGCCGATGTACTGACGACCCTTGTCGCTCATTTCTATGGCCCGCTGCTTCTCGTCATAGGAGAAGTACAGCTCCTGATCGACGAACGGCATCTTCTTGGCGTTGTCCTGCAGGTAGAAATACTCCGTCTTCTGACGGAGCTGCTCGACCCCGGGCTCCTGAAGGAGTTTGCGGAATTTCTTGTTCCGCGGGTAGCCCCGATGGGCGCGGAGCAGCGCGAGGCCGGCTTCACTCTCGTGTTCGGAGGCCTTCTTGTTGTCGCCGGCTTCAACCGCCTTGTCGCGCTCCGCCAGAAGACGTTCGGCGTCGGCCACGAATCCGGCCACCAGCTTCTGCTGGGAATAGACCAGCCGTTCGACCGACGGCTTGAACTCCTGGAATTGCGTTTCGTCGGACTCCGGCACCGGGCCGGATATAATGAGCGGCGTACGGGCCTCATCAATCAGGACCGAGTCCACTTCGTCAACCACGGCAAAATGGTGCTTGCGCTGCTGGAGATGCTCCGGATCGTTCACGAACGAGTTGTCACGGAGGTAATCGAACCCGAATTCGTTGTTCGTACCGTACGTGACATCGGCTTGGTAGGCTGCTTTCCGCTGCTCCGTGTGGGGCTCATACTTGTCGATGACGTCGACCGTCAGGCCGAGGTATTCATAGACGGGGCCCATCCACTCGGCGTCGCGTTCGGCCAGGTACGGGTTGACCGTCACCAAATGCACGCCCTGACCCGCGAGTGCATTCAAATAGACCGGAGCGACGGCAACCAGGGTCTTGCCCTCCCCCGTCTTCATTTCAGAGATGTTGCCCTCGTGGATGGCAATACCGCCCAGCAACTGAACGTCGTAGGGGACCATGTCCCAGGTGACGGTCCGACCACCCGCCTCCCACTGACGACCCAGCATGCGACGACACGCATCCTTGGCCACCGCGAATGCCTCCGGAAGCAACGCGTCGAGCGTCGAATCGAGCGTAGAGTACCACTCCTTTTCCAGCACATCGAGCTCATCGTACAGATCAAGCCGATCGTTCAGCGTGAGCGTGTGCGACTCACCGGCCTCGTCTGTATTGCGGCCCGCCTTCAACTGCCGGTTGATCTCGGCCATATCGGCCTCGATTTCGGCAAGCGTTTCCCGGATCCGACCCCGGAATTCCTCCGTTTTGGCCTGCAGTTGCTCATCGGTGAGCGTTTGCAGCTTTTCATATTCCTCATTTATGCGGTGAACCATCGGCCAGAGACGCTTGACTGAGCGTTCCTGACTGTCGCCGAAAAATTTCTTGAGCAGATTGAGCATGGAGCAAGGGTCTGTAAGGGTTGCCGTCGGAGGAGAGGCCCCCGGCATCCCGGTAACACGCGATCCGATTGGCGGTCGTTCCCGTTGGGGCCCATATTCGTCGAGCCTTCCACATCGGAGCGTCGTCAGGCTGCGATATACCGTCCCGCGGGTAGTTCCCCGCACGGGTCGCGCGGATAGTTTTCGGGTTGAATCGTTGAACCCGACTCCAACACACCATGCATTGCATCCGCTACACGCTTTTCGCACTCTTCCTGCTGTCCGGTTTCGTCACCTCTGCCTCGTTCGGCCAGATCAGCATTGACAGGGCCCACGCCGAGGGACAACTGGGACAGACCTTCACTCCGATATCCGTCCAGGCCTCCTCGGGCCAGTCGGTGGCCATCCAGGCGCTCGCTGCACAAATCGGAGCCGGCCAGACGTGGGACTTCACGGCACTCTCATTCGATGCGCCCGCGGCGAACCCCGTTGAACAGGAGTTCATTGCGTTGCCCGATGCGACATTGCTGGGTGCCGGGGATCCGCGGATTGCGAACGCAACGCATGCTGTCCGCAGCATTGATCCGGCCAAGCCCAACGACGTTTCCATCGTGTACTCGAGTTTCGATGCCGACGGACACCGGACCTACGGAACCATGGCACGGGTCGACGGCGCGACCAACGACCTGCTGTATGACCAAGGGTTGTTTGACTATCCGTTTCCCCTGGAGTTCGGGGCAACCTGGACCGGCTCCACGTCCTACATCCAGTCGACGGGAGGCTTCAATACGGCCGTTTCCATCACAAAAGACGGCACCGCGAACGGATGGGGAACGCTGCAGACGCCCCAGGGCACCGTCGACGCGCTCCGATACGAAACCGAGTTGACGACGACGGTGACCGTTTTGGGCTTCCCCACCGCTACAAGCTCCCGACTCATCTTCTTCGTCTCCCGGACGGGCATTTCGGCCGGCATCACCATCACCTCGACGGTCCAGGGCGATGTCATCACCGCATCGTACCAGTATGACGGGTACGGTGAAGGTGGCGGCGGCAACCCGACAGATCCGCCTGCGACGGCACCGGCAGGACTGTCTCCGGCCACGGCGGCCACGGGCGTATCCACCAGTCCCACGCTGTCCTGGGGGACCGTGGATGGCGCGACAGCCTACGACCTGCAGGTGGCGGTAGGCGGCTTCACCAAGTCCGGCTCACAGCCCATCGTGATTGAACAGACCGGGCTCACGACGACCTCCTTTGACGTCACGGGGCTGGAGTTTGCCACCGAATACCTGTGGCGGGTCCGCGCCACCAATGAAGGGGGTGCCGGTGCATGGACGGATGCCGCCACGTTCACAACGGAAGCCGCCCCTCTTGTGCCCCCCGGCGCGGTGGCGTTGACGTCTCCGGCTGATCTGGCGACCGATGTCAGCCCGGTCAATCCTTCACTGACATGGAATGCCGCCGCCAATGCCGCCACCTATGACGTCCAACTGGCGACGGACGCAGCGTTCACGCTGTTGATCGTGAACGAGACGGGGGTTGCAGGTACATCGGTCAATGCTCCCCTCCTGGCGTACAGCACCACCTACCACTGGCGCGTCCGTGGCGTGAATGCCGACGGCAACGGGGATTGGACGACGGCTTCGTTCACGACCGAGGCGGAGGTGGTCCCTCCGACGCTCCCGGGTACGGTCACCTTGACCGCACCGGCCAATGCAACCACCGGTGTGGCGCTCGCTCCCACGCTGACGTGGGTCGCTGCCGCGGATGCGGCCAGCTACGAGGTCCAGGTGGCTACCGATGCCGCGTTCACAACGCTGACCACCGATCAGACCGGCGTACCCGGGACTTCATTGGCGCTGTCCGGCCTGGCCTACAACACCACCTACCACTGGCGTGTCCGTGGTGTGAATACCGACGGAGCGGGCGCGTGGACGTCCGCCTCGTTCACGACCGAAGCGGAGGTGGTCATTGTGCTTCCCGGCGCGGTCTCCCTGGTGTCTCCGGCAGATGCCGTGCTCGACGTTGAGACCGACGTTACCCTGACGTGGACGTCCGCCCCGAATGCCCTCACGCACGACGTACAGGTCGCCACGGATGCGTCGTTCTCAGGTACGCTGATTGCGGATGAAACCGGCCTGACCGGCGCGGAACTGGCCCTCTCCGGACTCGCGCTGAACACCGCCCATTTCTGGCGCGTCCGCGGGGTCAACGCCGATGGCACCGGTGAATGGACCGCCGCGTCGTTCACCACGGTCACCGGCGTAGCCACGGAATCGGCCGACGGGGCCATTCCCGGTTCCTTCCGTCTCGCTGCCGCGTATCCCAATCCCTTCAACCCGCAGACCACCCTTCAATTCGACCTCCCACAGAGCAGTCACGTCACGTTGTCTGTTTGGGACCTGTCAGGACGCGAGGTAGCCCGGCTCCTTTCTGGACCGATGGCCGCCGGGAGCTACACGCATCGTTGGAATGCAGCCCATCTGAACAGCGGTGTCTACATGATCCGTCTGGTTGCCGACACGGACATCACGACGCGTACGGTAACGTTGCTCAAATAGCCTTCCGTGCAGAACTCCATGGCGGCGGTCCGGTAGAAGCGGACATCCAACCGGGTGTCCGCCCGACTACCAGACCGCCGCCATGCGATTGCTGATCCTGTTCCTCTTTCTTTTCGTGGTGCCGCAAGCCGCGCGGGCACAGGTGGAATCGTCAGCCTACCCGGTGGTCCAGCTGGACGCATCGGCCCGCTCGGCGGCCCTGGGAGGCAACGCTCCGGCGTTGGTCGATGTTGGGCCCGGAAGCATCTTTTCCAACCCCGCCCTGGTCACGCCCGACATGCATGGTGCAGCGGAGCTGTCGTACCTGAATCATGTTTCGGACCTTTCCGCCGGCTGGTTGAGCTACGCCCGGAACGTGGAAGGAATCGGAACGGCGGCCGTCGGACTCCGGTACCTCTCGTTTGGTGAAATGGACCGGTTGGACGCATCCGGCAATGCCGACGGCACGTTCGGTGCATCGGACCTGGGGCTCACGGTGGCCCTGTCGCGTCCGCTGGCCCTCGTCGGCGCCCCGTGGATGAGCCGGATCCGGTACGGCGGGGCCCTGTCGTGGCTGAATCAGCGGATTGATACCGAAGGTGCCCAGGCGCTTACCATGGACCTGGGCGCGGTCTATCACGACGCCGAGCGCCGGTTCACGGCGGGTATGGTGGTGCAGCACCTCGGATTGCGCCTGTCCTCCCTGGGCAGTCGTGCCGATCGGCTGCCGACGGACGTGCGGGTGGGTCTGGCGAAACGCCTGAATCATCTCCCTGTACTGTTCTCGGTAACGGCCTACCGGCTGCACGCCTTGGATGGAGGACCCGACGGTGCGTCGGTCCTGGCTCATGCCCTGTACCATGCCGTGCTGGCTGCGGAATTCCAGTTCTCAGAGAGTTTCCGGCTCCGCTTCGGCTACAACCACCGCCGTCATGATGAGCTCAAGGTCAAGGCCAGGCTGGATTTCGCGGGGGTATCGACCGGCGTCGGCATCAAAATCCGCAATGTGGGCGTGGACTACGCGTACAATTCCTGGTCCAGCCTGGGCGGATTGCATCGGATTTCGGTCAAGACGGCCCTGTTTTAGAAGGCTGTTGCACAGATCGCCACGTCACGGCTCGCTCGGCAGCCCCTTCGTGGCCTCCATGTACGTAATCCGCGCCATGGCATCACCGTTTTCCTGCACGAATCGCGCCACGTTGTGCGGGGCGGCCTTGGCGTAGTCCCGCAGGGCCCAGCCGATCGCTTTCCGGATGAACGGATCCGTATCGCCCAGACATGCCCGGCAATACCGGAACAGGCGGGCTTCGTCCGTATCCGTCCGGTGCATGACCTGACTGATGATGGCGGACCGGCGGATCCAGCGGTTCTCATCCTCGATCCAGTCATCCAGCAGGGTCGAAACCACGTCCCGCTCATGCCGGAGCACGGAACCTACAAGCCGGATGGCCACATCATCCACGAAATCCCACCAGGCTCCGTCCCGGATGAGGAATTCGTACAGCGGCAGGGCCTCACTGGTAATGAAGAGCCGGAACGTACGCGCAAATTGGACGGCCAGATATTTTTCTTCCCGGTGCGTCTGCGACCACAGCAACCGGACCAGGTCCTCGTACTCCGCATGTGATGAGGGACGGAAATGCCATTTGACGGCACGGGCAATATGCTCCCGGCCCGGCTTCTGCACCCCATGGAACGGCATGGTCGTTTTCATGTATCGCGCCATCTGCTCCGCCTTTTCCGGGTCGGCAGCGGCGGCCAGTTCACGACGCACGAAACGGAGTACGTCCTCTGGCGAGTACATGTGGGGAATGTCGATCGGTCCGGGCATTTCGGGGTTTTTTACGTCGTGGGTACGGACTGGCGGCGCCAGTAGATCATGGTGGTCTCCATGGTGCCGTGCCGCATGCGTCGCTTCACGTCATCCACGGACATGCCATCGTTGAGCCACAACAGCGCGGCCGTGTGCGTCAGACTGTGGGGCGTAATGCCCGGTCGTTTGATGCCAGCACTGTTCAGGTGCACATTGATGCGGCTGCGCACGGACCGGGTGTTCAACCGGCTACCGTCACTTCGGTGCCCGTGCGACACGAACAACGGATCCTCGGGGCGGATGCGACGCCGCGTATCGAGATACAGACGGATGGCATCCATGACGGGTGGGTCGATGGGCACCTGTTGATCCTTGGCCTTGTGACCCTTTCCCTGGATGCGCAGATACCATCCCATGAGGGTCTGTTCCAGGTCCTGGACATCGGCACGGATGATCTCTATTTCACTCAAACCTGCGTACAGCATCATATGGACGATGGCCCTGTCCCGCTTGTCGATCTCGGTCTCGACCGGGATGGAGGACAACAGGGTCTGGACGTCCTCCCCGGTCAGCATTTCCCGCGTATGGACATCGGGACGCCGGTTTCCTTTCACGGCCTTGGCCGGATTCACCTCCAATTTGCCGATATCAACCAGATATTGGCAAAAACGCCGAACGGCTGTGAGATACGTGGACACCGACACCTGATGCAGTTCGCGTTCCTTCATCAAGTACGTCTTGTACGCTTCCACGTCCTCCGTGCAGAAGGTACAGGAAACACCGGGAGATGCAAACCACCGCTCGAATTCGTTGAGCGAACGGCGATACGTACCGATGGTCTCCGGGCTCTTGCCTACCAGGTAATTCCTCAGGAAGTCCTGGAGGTGGTTTTCAAGGGCGGAAGGCGACAGCTCCAACCCGGGTTCAACGTGTGACATGGGGACGTTTCGTGCATTCTGACGGCACCCCAATCAAGCAATCCGGGCGGACTTTGTCAATAACGGAAATCAGATTTCGGTGTTCGGGTCCAGTCCTTCGAGCACATCGGTGTACTTGCGGAGGAACGATGATCCCATGGCTCCGTCCACAATCCGGTGGTCGTAGGAGAGCGAAACAATCATCATGTGACGCACCGCAATGATGTCTCCGAGATCCGGATCCTCCACGACGACCGGGCGCTTCTTGATGGCCCCGATGGCCAGGATACCAACCTGCGGCTGATTGATGATGGGGGTCCCCATGATGGAGCCCAGGGATCCCACGTTGGTCACGGTGAACGTGCCACCCGAGAGCTGATCCGGCATGAGCTGCTTGTTGCGCGCCCGCTCGGCCAGGTCGGCCGTGGCCAGGGCCAGGCCGACGACGTTGCGCTGGCCCGCATCCCGGATGACCGGAGCCACGAGACCGGTCTTGCCGATGGCGACCGCAATGCCAATGTGGAAATCCTTTTTCAGGTGGATGGTGTCCCCAACTACCGAACTGTTCAGGATGGGATGCTCACGGAGCGCTTCGACCGCAGCATGCACAAAAAACGGAGTATACGTCAGTTTGACGCCTTCCCGCTTCTCGAACGCGGCTTTGTTGCGCTCGCGCAAACGGACCAGATTGGTTACATCGATTTCCGCGAACGACGTGACGTGGGCACTCGTAGCCTTCGATCGCACCATGTGTTCGGCAATGATTTGCCGCATGCGATCCATTTTGACGATCTCGACCCGACCGTCCGCGCTCGGGGTCGAGGCCGGCGCCGAGGGCTGGCGCGGGGTCTGGGCTGGCGATGCGGAGGGTTTGGCCGCCTCGGCCTGCTTCGGAGCGGATCCCCGACCCGACACGTACGCCAGTACATCTTCCTTGGTGACCCGGCCGTCCCGCCCGGATCCCTTGATGGAACCCAATTCGTCGGCCGATACGCCCTCTGTCTCCGCAATGGAGCGAACCAGGGGGGAATAGAATTGCCCATCCGGCCCGGTCCGGGGAATGGGTCCGGTCTCGCCGGCGGGAGCCGACGCCTCCGACCGGGCTCCCTTCTGGTCCTCGGATTCCGGTTTGGCTTCCTTCTTGTCCTCGGATTCCGGTTTCGATGGCTCTTTTTCGTCGGATTCGGCCGGGGCGTCTGACCCGATGACGGCAATCAACGTGCCCACATCCACCGTGTCGCCTTCCGGCACCAGGATTTCCTGGACAATGCCGGCGGCCGGTGACGGAACCTCGGTATCCACCTTGTCGGTCGCGATTTCCAGGAGCGTTTCGTCCAGTTCAATGCTGTCCCCCACGCTCTTTGCCCATGAAATGACGGTGCCTTCCATGATGCTCTCGCCCATCTTGGGCATGAGCACCTCGGTCCGCGACCCACCATTCCCGGGCGTCGGTGCCGATTTCGGAGCCGGGGCGGGCTCCGGTTCGGGCTCCGGCGCGGCTTGCTGCTCCGGCTCCGGTTCGGGCTCGGGTTCCGGCTCGGCTGACGCCGTCGCGGCGTCTCCGTCCGTGTCCACCACGGCAATGACCGTCCCCACATCCACCGTATCACCCGCCTCCACCAGGATCTCCACAAGCACACCCTCGGCCGGAGACGGCACCTCGGTATCGACCTTGTCGGTACCGATTTCCAGCAGCGGCTCATCCATTTCAATGGCGTCGCCAGGCTGCTTGAGCCATTCGATTACCGTGCCTTCCGTGATGCTTTCGCCCATCTTGGGCATTCTCACTTCAACCTTGGACATGAATGTGGAGCAGGTTTGATTTCATTCGACTCCTTAACGCGGCATCGAACAGAAAGGTCTGTACGGGTCGGGATGCGGGATCAGGCAATCAGCGGCGCAATGACCAGGGCCACGACCGCAATCAGCTTGATCAGGATGTTCAGGCTCGGACCCGACGTATCCTTCAGCGGATCACCCACGGTATCGCCGACAACAGCGGCCTTGTGGGCATCGGAGCCCTTGCCATGGACCACGCCGTCAATCGTCATCTTCGATTCGATCATCTTCTTGGCATTGTCCCAGGCACCACCGGCATTCGACTGGAAGATGGCGAAGAGCACGCCAGAGACCGTCACGCCAGCCAAAAGACCACCCAACATGCTCTTGTCGATGAATCCGATGGCAACCGGTACGATGACGGCCAGGAGGCCCGGAGCCACCATTTCCCGGATGGCAGCCTTCGTGGAGATTTCCACGCAACGCTCGTGATCCGGCTTGGCGGTACCCTCACGCAGACCGGGGATCTCGGCGAACTGACGTCCTACCTCCTTGATCATGTCGCCGGCCGCACGACCGACCGCCCCCATGGCCATGGCTGAGAATACATACGGCAGCATGGCACCCAGGAGCAGTCCGGCCAGGATGGTCGGGTTGGCCACGTCAATGTTGGGTACGCCGGCCTGCTGCATGAATGCGGCGAACAGACCCAACGCCGTCAGCGCGGCAGAGCCGATGGCAAATCCCTTGCCGATGGCGGCGGTCGTATTGCCCACCGCATCCAGCTTGTCGGTGCGCTCGCGGACTTCCGCCGGGAGATGCGCCATTTCGGCAATACCGCCGGCGTTGTCGGAAATCGGACCGTAGGCGTCGACCGCCAACTGGATGCCCGTCACGGAAAGCATGCCGACGGCGGCAATGGCAATGCCGTAGAGACCGGCAAACTCATAGGCACCGATAATGCTGAGCGCGAGAACCACGGCCGGCAGTCCCGTCGAATACATGCCCACACCGAGCCCGGAAATGATGTTGGTGGCCGATCCCGTGACCGACTGCCGCGCTATACCCATGACCGGGCCCTTGCCCGTCGCCGTGTAGTATTCCGTGATGAGACCGATCAGCGTACCGGCAGCCAGACCGATGAGGACGGCCCAGTACACGCCCAGTGACGTGAATGTGGCACCACCCACGACCCATTCGGCCGGCATCATGCTGTTGATGATGAAGTACGACAGGATGGCCATGAGACCAGCCGCGCCGAATTCACCGATGTTCAAGCCGTGCTGCGGGTTGCCGCCTTCCTTCACCCTCACGAAGAACGATCCGGCAATCGAGACGAGGATTCCGACCGCAGCAAGCGCCAGGGGAAGCACGACCGCGCTGAGCGGTCCGAGGACTGACCCTTCAAACGCCGGCAGGGCCATGAAGGCCGTACCCAGCACCATGGTACCAATGATGGATCCCACGTAGGATTCGAACAGGTCGGCGCCCATACCGGCTACGTCGCCCACATTGTCACCCACGTTGTCCGCAATGGTGGCGGGGTTGCGCGGGTCATCCTCGGGGATGCCTTCGTAGACCTTGCCGGCCAGGTCGGCGCCAACATCTGCGGCTTTCGTGTAGATGCCGCCGCCGACACGGGCAAACAGGGCGATGGACGATGCGCCGAGCGAAAAGCCGGAAATCACACTGACCACCTTCATGGGCGTCCAGTCCAGGCCGCTGTAGATGACGAACAACCCGCCCAGACCCAACAGGCCGAGTCCGACGACGCTGAGCCCCATGACGAGCCCACCGGAGAACGCCACATTCAAGGCGGGTGCGAGGCCCGTTCGGGCGGCCTGTGTCGTACGGACGTTGGCCTTGGTGGCCACGTTCATCCCGATGAATCCGGCCAGGGCACTACAGAACGCGCCCACGATGAACGACAGGGCAATCATCCAGGAGGATCCCTCCTGATTCATGTTGGCGAACGCCAACAGAACGGCGACAACTGCGACGAAAACCACCAGGACGCGGTACTCCTGGCGCAGAAACGCCCGTGCACCTTCGGCAATGGACTTGGCCAGATCCGCCATCTCCGGCGTGCCTACATCCTGCTTCGTGACCCACCGGGTACGCGTGTACGCGTAGAGCAGCGCGAGGACGCCGGCAACCGGGACCAGGTAGGTAATTGTGGTGTAATCCATGGGAAGTGGGTGTTCAGGGTTGGCTGAAATTGAAATAGTCCGCCAATTTACCCCATTCACCCCGAGGGTTGCACCCGTTAACCAAGAATTAGAAGACTGCCCGACAAAAACCTGGATATCCTACAGGTTGAACCGGTTCATTGCGGTCACAATCCCGTCGTGCACGAAGGCCAATGCCGCGTCCCGGCAATGCAAAATGAGCTCCTGGACCTTTTCCTGCTCGTCGTCGGCAAAGGGCTGCAGCACGTATTCCGCCTGCCGCCCCGTCTCGAATTCATTGCCCACGCCGAAGCGCAACCGCGGCCATTCGTCGGAATCCAGCCAATCGGAGATGTCCTCCAGACCATTGTGCCCCCCGGTTCCTCCCTTCTCCCGCAGGCGGACCTTCCCGAACGGCAGATGAATGTCGTCCACGATGACAAGTAGATCCTTGGGGGACAACTTGTTGCGGCGAACCAGCTCTTCGACGGCCAGCCCACTCCGATTCATGTACGTCTGCGGCTTGGCCACGCCCAGGGAATGACCGCGCCAACGTCCTTCGGCAATCAACGATTGTCCACGTCCGGAGAACGATACGCCTATCCGCTCGGCGACCGCGTCGGCCACCATGAACCCGATGTTGTGGCGGGTACGTTCGTACTCGGGTCCCGGATTTCCGAGACCCACGATGTATCGTCCAACCGCCACGAAGCCGGATCAGTCCTGCGTTTCCGCGACTTCCTCGGCCTCGGCGCCTTCTGCGACTTCGCCTTCCTCGGCTGCGGCTTCGTCCTCTTCCTCATCCGCAGCGACAATACCACGCGGTACGGTGATGGTGACGAGCGTCTGATGGGCGGGCGTCAGGAATTCAAGGCCTTCGATCTCGAGATCCTTGACCATGAGGGACTGACCAATCCGCAGCGGGGAAATATCCACCTTTACGTGGTTCGGCAGGTCCTTGGGAAGACAACGGACGCGGACTTCGTTGACGAACGTCTGGGCGATGGCCCCGTTCTTCTGGCCGATGGATACGCCTTCGAAGTGCACCGGAATCTTGAGGTTGATCTTCTCGCCCGGGTGCAGGATCTGGAAATCCGCGTGGATGGGCTTGTCCGTGACCGGATGGAAATCCACCTTCTTCAGGACGCACTCATACGTTTTGCCTTCGAAAACCACATTGATGCGGTTGAACTCATCCGTGAAGATGAGTTTGCGCATGGCGAGTTCGGGCGCGTTGAATGATTTCGGCGACTCCTCGAAGCCGTACATGACGCACGGGACCATCTCGGCGCGGCGAGCGTCGCGGACTGCTTTCTTTCCCGTTTCGCGGGGGGTTACGTCGAGCGTGATCCCTTCCATGCCTTTTCTACCTGTAAAACGTTTTGTTTGGACTCAGGGGATGAACAGTGTGGAAACCGATTCATCCGTATAAATGCGGTTGATGGCATCGGCAAAAATCTTTGCCGTGCTCACTACCGTAATGCGGTCGGACGTCCGTACGAGTGGAATCGTATCGGTCACGACCAGGTTTTCAATTTCAGAATTTTCGATGCGCTCATAGGCCGGTCCGGAAAGCAACGGATGCGTTCCGGCAGCCATGATGCGCAGTGCGCCGGCCTTGCGGAGCGCACTTGCCGCATTGGTCAGCGTTCCGGCCGTATCGATCATGTCGTCGATGAGGATGACATTCTTGCCCTCCACCTCGCCGATGATGTTCATGACCTCGGCCACGTTCTGTTTGGGGCGGCGTTTGTCGATCATGGCCAGATCGGCCTTCAGGCGCTTGGAATACGCCCGGGCCATCTTGATCCCACCGACATCCGGCGCCACAACCACCACGTTGTCGAGGTTCATTGCCCGGAAATAGTCCACAAATACCGCGCTGCCATAAAGGTGATCCACGGGAACGTCGAAGAATCCCTGAATCTGGGATGCGTGGAGATCCATGGTCAGCACCCGGTTCACGCCCGCCTCGGTCAACATGTTGGCCATGAGCTTCGAGGCAATGGACACGCGGGGCTGGTCTTTCCGGTCCTGCCGGGCATAACCGAAATACGGAATGACGGCGGTAATGCGCTCGGCCGAGGCCCGCTTCGCCGCGTCAATCAGCATGAACAGCTCCATCCAGTTGTCGCTGGAAGGATGGGTACTCTGGATGAGGAACACGTCGCCGCCCCGGATGGACTCCTCGTAGTGGACGTAGATTTCGCCATCGGAGAAGTTCTTGATCTCCACTTTGCCCAATTCCTGACCGTAGGCCTGCGCAATGGCACGGGCCAACGCCGGGTTGGACCGGCCGGCAAAGATCTGGATGGGGTGGTCTCCTTTCATGTGTGCGGGGCCGGAGTTGAATCCGGCGCTTTGGGGCTGCAATGCGTTCCGTACCAGACCAGGAACCGCAGGGCGGCTTTGTTGCCCGGGGAGGATTCGAACCTCCACATACGGCTTCAAAGGCCGCTGTCCTGCCATTAGACGACCGGGCAGTTCCCTGAAGGGTACAGATCAGGAAAAATAGGGATTCCTTCGGGCTGTCGCAACGAAAGGGACAATGTTACAGAATCTTCACCGGCTCTTTCCCATCACCTCGAGCAAGCGGTCCACCGGCAGCGCCTGTGCCGTACCCCGATCTCCCGTTACCGATGTGGCCATGAACAGGGAATTCAGGATGGCTTCCTCGGTGGCTTCCACCACGGCCTGGAAAAGCGGCGAAACCCGATCGTTGGGCAATTCCGTGATTGGCATGGGCGCATTCCGTCGCTCGGGTGTCCGCCGGACATCGGGATGCGTGGAAAACGCCACTGCATAGTCTCCGGATCCATTGGTAGCCGGTGAGCCCGTGCGGGCCAGACCGAAGAACGCGCGACGCGCGAGCCGTTCCAGGTTCCGGTCCGACAGGGGCGCATCGGTGGCCACGACGATGACAATCGATCCGTCGGCGTCTCCCCGGTCCAGCGCGGATTTCAGGTAATACTGACCGAGGGCCTCGCCCGCCCGGAACCCATCAACCATCAGAACCCCTCCGTAATTCGACTGCACGAGCACGCCGACCGTGTACCCCCCGAGCGATTCCGGCAATTGCCGTGAGCTGGTCCCGATACCGCCTTTCCAACCGAACGCCACCGTCCCCGTGCCCGCCCCGACCGAGCCTTCGGCCACGGGTCCGCTGCGCGCCGTCCGGATGGCGTCCACCACGTGGTGGGCCCGGACGTGCCGACCGCGGATGTCATTCAGGAATCCATCATTGGTCTCCCCCACCACGGCATTCACCGATCGGGCCTCCTCGTTTCCTTCCTGGGCAAGGGTCCAATCAATAACCCCCTCCATGCCCTGCGGCACGGAAAGCGTGTTCGTCAGGACGATGGGTGTCTCGATTTCCCCCAACTCCAGGATCTGGCTGCTCCCGGCGAATTTCCCGAAGGCATTGGCGGCCACGTATCCCGCGGGCACCTTGTCCCGGTAGATGTTGCCGCCGTGCGGCAGGATGGCCGTCACGCCCGTCCGGACGGACGTTTCCTCGACCAGCGTGACGTGGCCCACGCGGACGTCAGCGACATCGGTGATGGCGTTCAACGGGCCCGTCGGAAGGATGCCCGGACGGATGCCCGCATCACGGACCCGGATGGGACCGTCCTGGGCATTGGCAATCGGGACCATCCCCGGCATTCCGGCAAGAAGGGCAACGAAAAGCGTGGCACGCACCAGGGGCAGGACGGAACAATTCAGCATGGAGTGACCCATTCGGCGGTTCGTTTTCGGGGAGCGGGACGGCCGGACAGGACCATCGGGCCGGCGAGGGCAAGATAGCGGTTCACCCGAACTTTTGGCCGCGGGTGCAGGTTCAGTCCGGATGACTTCACCCATCGGCATACTCGGGGGCATGGGCCCCCAGGCAGGCCTCGATCTGCATCGCAACGTGCTGGCCGAAACCCGGGCCACGACGGACCAGGATCATCTGCCCTGCCTGCTGTTCAGCGAGACGCGCATTCCGGACCGCACGACGTTCCTTCTGGGGCGCTCGGCGGCCGATCCCGCGCGCCCCATGGCCCAGGCCCTCGAACGCATGGCGCTTGCCGGTGCGGTCGTGGCCGGGATTGCCTGCAACACCGCCCACGCGGATCCCATTTTCAACGCCGTCCGGTCCAGCCTGGACGAACGCCTCGCCGACCGGGGCGTCGAATTACGACTGCTGCACATGATGGATGAGACCATCCATGCCATCCGGACCCACCACCCCGGAGCCCGGCGGGTCGCCGTGCTCGGCACGCAGGGGACCTACCGGTTCCGACTGTACGACCGCCGCCTGGAAGCCGCCGGCTACGACGTGGTTCTCCCCTCCGAAACGCTCCGCAACGGGCTCCTCCACGACACCATCTACCACCCGGAGTGGGGCGTGAAGGCCGAAAGCGTACGCGTCACCAAACAGGCCCGGGACGGGGTGCACCGCGTCATTGACCAGGTCCTGGATGCCGGAGCCGACCTGGTCATCCTGGGATGCACCGAACTCCCGCTGGCCATCCGTGCGTCCGATCCCTCCCGCCCTAAGCTTATCGATGCGACGCGGATGCTGGCGCGGGCCCTGGTCCGGGAAGCCGCGCCGGATCGGTTGCGCCCCTATTGAGTAGAAGCCGTTCATCCACCGGATTATCATGCTCAGTCAGGCGGTAGAAGATTACCTGAAGGCCATCTACAAGCTGCACGATGGCGCAGCGGTCACCACGACCGAGCTGTCCCGGCACCTGTCGGTCTCGTCGGCGTCCGTGACCAACATGATGGTCCGGCTCTCGGAGATGAAGCTCGTCGAGTACACCCGCTACAAAGGGGTCAAATTGACGCCGGCCGGCGAAAAGATCGCGCTGGAAATCATCCGCCACCACCGATTGCTGGAGACCTACCTGCGCGAGGTCATGGGATACAGTTGGGAGCAGATGCACGCCGAGGCCGAGCACCTGGAGCACCACATATCCGAGGAATTCGAGAACCGGATGGACGAACTCCTGGGCTACCCGACCCACGACCCGCACGGCGACCCCATCCCCACGCGGGAGGGCGTGCTGCCTGAACTGGTGGCCGACCCCCTGGCCTCGTTCTCGCCGGGCGACCGGATTGAAGTCCGACGGCTCATGGATACCGATCCCGACATGCTCCACCGGATAGAGGCCTTGGGGCTGCTTCCTGGCACGGTCTGCCGCGTAATCGATACTGGAAACGGCATCACACTGGAAATCGAACGTCGCCAGGAGGTCGTGCCGCAGGAGGTCGCCGATCACATTTTTGCCGCGCTCCCGGACGCCCCCCGTCCCGACAGTCCATGACCGTTTTTGTCACCGGTGCTACGGGATTCCTGGGCGGTCATGTGGTGCGCCAGTTGCTGTCCGGTGGGCACAGCGTGACCGCGCTGGTCCGCCGACCGTACGAGGCCCGACACCTGGCCGATGCCGGCTGCCGGCTCGTGCAGGGCGACATCACGGATTCGGCGTCCGTACGGGCCGGTATGGCCGGGTCCACAGGTGTCATTCACATGGCCGCCCAGTACGAAACCGGCCTTTCCGGCCCGGACCGGGGATGGCTGTCCGAGCGCATGGCGGACATCAACGTGAACGGAACGCGGAATGTACTCGAAGCCATGCGCGATCTGGACGTTCCACGCGGGGTGTACACAAGCACGTTGGCCGTGGTCGGAGACGAACGGCTCACGGCCTACGACGAAACCAAGTGGCGCGCCCACTACGACGTGGCATTGCCCATGATGGACGCCGGACTCCCACTGGCCATCGTCCAACCGGGCCTCATTTATGGCCCCGGCGACCACAGCACCATCCACCAGGCCTTCATCGATTGGTTCCGGGGGCGCCTGCCCGCCATTCCCCGCGACAGCACGTTCTCGTGGGCGCACGTGGAGGACGTGGCGCGCGGCCACGTGCTGGCGCTGGAGAAGGGCACCCCGGGGCGGTCCTATGCCCTGGCCGGCCCGGCGCACACCCTGGTCGACGCGTTCCACGTGGCCGCGCGCCTCTCGCGCCGGCGGCCACCCCGCATCCACCTACCCGGCTCCGTCGCGGCCAGATTGGCCGCCGGCGCGGCGCTCATTGAGCGCGTCCTCCCCCTGCCCGCTTCGTACTCCGCCGAAACATTACGACTGGCGTCCGGTGTCAACTGGACGGCCGACGCATCCCCTGCCACGAAGGCGGGTGCCGAAGCGGCCCGGGATGAACTGGGCTGGACCTGCCGCCCGATTGACGCCGGTTTCAAGGACACCCTCGCGGACGCCGCCCTCACCGCATCCATCCGAAAACGACCCATCCACCGCAACCCGACCCGCCCATGAGCGCCGACCCGGACATCCAGAAACGCATCCTGAACTTTTTCAAGAATCACGGGAAACGTGCGTTCAGGGCCAAGGAGGTCACCAAGCGGCTGGATTTCAAGGCCCAGGACGACTACAAGGCCGCCCTGCAGGCCATTGACAACCTGGTGGCCAACGGGAAAATCCAGGCCGTGGGCAAGAACCAGTTCTCGTATCGCCCGCCCGAGCACATCATGGAGGGCCGGATATCCGTCCACCCGGACGGCTTCGGGTTCGTGACGGTGGAAGGGTACGACGACGACATGTACGTGCGCTCACGCCGCATGGGCAATGCACTCGACGGAGATACGGTCCAGGTGGCCGTGGTCGCGGCCAAGAAGGGCGATCAGCGCCGCGAAGTGGAGGTCATCGAGGTCCTGAAGCGCGGTCGGTCCCGGGCCGTGGGGACGTTCAAGCACAGCGGCAGCTTCGCCATGGTGACGCCGGACGACCGGCGCCTCATCCACGATGTGTTCGTGGACTCCGCGTCCATTGGCGAGGCCCGCGACGGGGACAAGGTCATCGTATCCATTGACGAATTCGAGAAGGCCGGCAGTGCACCCCGCGGCCGATTGCTGCAGGTCCTGGGCCGCGCCGACGACCCGGCGGTCCAGACCCTGGCCGTGGCCCTCAGCATCGGGGTCATTGACGGCTTCAGCAAGGCCGCGGAAGACGAGGCCAACGCCCAGCAGATCAACATCACCCCGGCGCTGCTGAAGGAGCGTGAGGATTTCCGCCACCGCAATGTGTTCACCATCGACCCGGTGGACGCCAAGGACTTCGACGACGCGTTGCATATCCACACGCTCGACAACGGAAACCTCGAGATCGGCGTCCACATTGCCGACGTCAGCCACTACGTGCCGGAAGGCGGACCGCTGGACCAGGAAGCCCTCGCACACGGCACATCGGTGTATCTGGTGGACCGCGTCGTGCCCATGCTGCCGGAGCATCTGTCCAACAACATCTGTTCGCTGCGGCCGAACGAAGACCGCCTGGCGTTTTCCTGCATCTTCGAGATGACCCCGAAAGCGGATGTGGTGCGGTTCCGCGCCGCCGAGACCCTCATCAATTCCCGGTACCGGCTGGCATACGAAGATGCGCAGGCCGTCATCGACGGCAAGGATCACGAACTCTCGGACGACATCCGGCGCATGGCCGAACTGGCGCGCATCATGCGGAAAGATCGGTTCGAACACGGTGCCGTCAATTTCGACCTTCCGGAAATCCGGGTCGTGCTGGACGAAAAGGGGCACCCCATCGACATCGTACCCCGGGAGCGGCACGAGACGAACACCATGATCGAAGAGTACATGCTGCTCGCGAACCGGTCCATTGCCAAGGAATTCGGAGACGAGAAGTACGGCGGGTTCGTGTTCCGCGTGCACGACATCCCCAACCGCGAGCGGATTGAGCGGCTGGCCGATTACATCCGCGCCTTCGGGTTCAACATGCCCCATTCGGAGGGTGCCGTCGACCCGAAAGTCCTGAATGCGCTGCTCGACGAAGTGAAAGGCACGCCCCAGGAGCCCATCATCGAGCAGGCGGCCCTGCGCGCCATGTCGCGCGCCCGCTACGCAGTCGACAACATGGGGCATTACGGTCTGGCCTTCGAGGACTACACCCATTTCACGAGCCCCATCCGTCGGTACCCTGACCTGGTGGTCCACCGCCTGGTGAAAGCCCATCTTAAGGGCCTCGGGCGGCCTTCCCCGGCCGACCTGGACGAAATTGCCACGCACTGCAGCGAGCGGGAGCAGATTGCCACCCAGGCCGAACGCGAGAGCGTGAAGCTGAAACAGGTGGAATATGCCCGGATGCACATCGGCGAACAGTTCGACGGCGTCATCTCGAGTGTGACGCGGTTCGGCATCTTCATCGAGATCCCGACGCTCCTCATTGAGGGACTCGTTCATGTTCGCGAGTTGACGGACGATTACTACGAATACGTGGAAGAAAAATACCTGCTCAGGGGCCAGCGGAAGGGCCGCACCTTCAAGCTGGGCCAGGAAGTCCGCGTGACCATTGCTGCTGCATCCATGGAAAACCGGGAAATCGACTTTGCCTTCGCCTGAGTTGTCGGGCCTCGCGGCCTTCCGCCTGTTGGCGCGCATCCAGGCGCGTGTATCGCTGCGGGCGTTCCAGTCGCGCCAGAGCGTGTTCATGTGGATCGTACTGACCGTACTGTTCACGTACTCGGCGTTCGTCCTGGTCGTACTGGGGGGCTACTTCGACCGGTTCAGTGAGCTCGTGGATCCGGGTGCCATGCCCATGGCGGTGGTCAACCAATACGCCCTGGCAGCCTTCGTCAGCCTGTTCTTCATCCGGTTCCTGTTCCAGAAGACCCCCCGCATGCGGGTGGTGCCCTTCCTGCACCTGCCCATTTCCCGCGGCAGCCTGACCACGTTCTTCCAGCTGTCCTCCCTGGGAAGCATCCACAACGTCTACCCGCTGCTGTTCTTCGTGCCGTTCTGGAACCGGTTCGTGCGGCCGGAGGCCAGTCTGGGCGGGTCGCTGTGGTGGATGGCGGCCATCCTGTTGCTGATTGTGGCCTCCCATTTCGCCAACCTGTTCCTGCGCAGCTCACTGCGACAGCGAGCGGGCATGTTCTACGGACTCATGACCTTGTTCATCGGCACGGCCTTCGTGGATGAACTCATGGGCGCCGGTCTGCAGCGTACACTCTCCGAATTCCTGTTCGCCGACATCCTGCGGGGCGGCGTCCAGGGCATGGTGCTGCTGGGCGCGTTCACCCTGCTCTGCATTGTGCTGTCCACGCGGGAACTCATGGCCGGCCTGCGCCCGGAGCCCTCCGTCGGCACCACGGGAAACGGTAAGCGCCTGGGCCTCGAAATCCCCGATTCCTGGGGACTCACCGGGCAACTGGTCCGCCTCGAGTTGCTGCTCATGTGGCGCAACCGCCGACCCCGACACTATCTCATCATCTCGCTGCTGTTCTCGACCATGTACCTGCTCCTCATGATGGTCCCCGGTGGGCTTTCCGGGAGCGTGGCCATGGGTGCCATGCTCGGCCTGTTCGCCTCCGGCGGGTTCATCCTGAACTACGGTCAGCTCATGTTCTCCTGGGACAGCCGTCACTATCCAGCCCTGCTCTCCCGGAACATCCCCCTGCGCAGCCTGGTGAAGGCCAAACTGATCGTCCTGCAGGCCTCATGCCTGGTCCTGTTCGTGGTATCCATGCCCATCTTCGTGGTCTTCCGGCCCGAATATTTCCCCCTTCATGTGGCCTTCCTGTTCTACAACGCGGGCATTACGAGTGTCCTCATCATGGATCTGGCCGCACGGAACACCGTGGGCATCGATATCGGACGATCAGGCGGATTCTTCAATTACGAGGGGTTTTCGGCCAAGCATTGGATCTGGTTCATCCCCACCGCGCTGCCTCCGCTGCTGTTCATGATGGTCATGGGGGACAACCAGACCCTGGCGCTCATCATCCTGGCATCGGCCGGCTTCGTCAGCATCCTCGCGACAGACCTCTGGACGCGCTATTTTGGTCGCGCCCTGCGAATCCGCAAGCACGCCATGCTGGATGGCTTCCGCAACTCCGCCACCTGAGCCACCTGAGCCACCCGCACCACTCGCGACGGGCCACACCGCCTCCCATGCCTCCATGCTCGTAGAATTCCAGGATATCCAGAAACGATTCGGCCAGAAACTCGCGCTGGATGTCCCTTCATGGACCATGCAGCCGGGCGAGATCGTGGGGCTGGTCGGGAGCAACGGGGCCGGAAAGACCACCTTCCTGCGATTGCTGCTGGATCTGCTGGCCCCCGATACGGGCGAGGTCCGGATTGACGGCACGCCCGTCAGCCAAGACGGGGCGTGGCGGGCATCGACCGGTTCGTACCTGGATGCCAGCTTCATGGTCGACTTCCTGACCATTCCCGAATTCATCGAGTTCACGGGAGCCGCCTATGGTCTGGGAAAAGCCGAAATGGCCGCACGCATCCATCCCCTGTCCAATTTCCTGCCCGTCGATTCGGTGGACCGCTCCCGCCTGTTGCGTGACCTGTCAACCGGAAATGCCAAGAAGGTCGGCATAGCCGTCGCACTTGCCGTGCGTCCCCGACTCCTCGTCCTGGATGAACCGTTCGCGAACCTGGACCCACCGTCCCAGCTCCGATTGAAAGAACACCTGCTGCGGATGTCCCGGGAGCACGGCACGACCATGCTCATTTCCAGTCACGACCTCGGCTACGTGACCGAGATCTGCAACCGGATCACGCTCATTCGACGTGGGGCCATCCTGCGGGACGAAGCCCGCTCTGAAGTGACGCTCGAACGTCTGCGGGCGTACTTTTCAGATGAGGATGCGGCCGACGTGACGTAGCCGCGAGCGGACACACCGCGCACGATATGTCTTCCCGCGATGGCGCATCCGTCGTCCAATGGGGTCGTGGACAGGACGCGAACGTCTCCATCTGGGGCAATCGCGTGTCGCGAGGCCCAAGTGCCGCGTGAACCAGGTCCGTCAGCGCATCCATGAACAGTGGATGACAATTCAATCCGGACGATACGTGGTAGTGGGAAATCCCTTCCGCTTCGGCCGCATCCCGCATGCGCACATCCAACACGAAGGTCGTATCGAACTGCTCCGATACGTGATCGACCGGCACCACGAGGACCGACCGGCGGCCCGTCGCTACCATGTCCCGGAAGCGTTCGGGAACGGACCACGACAGACGCGACCCCCACGAATTCGGCCGCACAAAGGCCAGCGAGAAGGGGATGTCATTTCCCCGGTGCTTCATCACGGCATCGGCCGTGTAGTGGGCCTGGCAACAATATGGATCCTGCTGGCCACCGGTCACGGGATCGGCGGCGCCGTGTGCGGCGAACAGGATCTGGACATTCTCCCGGGCGTGCTTGGGAAAGCGCTGCAAGGCCTGGTCCATCCGCTCGCTCATGGCCCGGATGAACAAATCGTGTGTGGCAAACTCCCGGACGGCGACCGTCGGGCGCGCTGCGAAGGCACCCGAGGCCATGAGGGACTCCCACTCGGCCAGGGCCCGACCGGTCGTCTCCATGGCGTACTGCGGAAACAGGGGCAACAGGACGACATGGGTAACGCCGTCCTCGTCCATTTTCCGGGCGGTTTCGGCCATGTCCGGAACGCCGAACGGGCTGGCCGTATAGACCGATGTGTGCACGCCGTCCAGCCGACCACCCGCCGCACTGGCCGCCAACAGCTTGGCCAGCGTCTGGGCCTGCTCCCGATTCAGACGATTGATTACAGACCCGCCGCCGATGGCATCGTATTCTGCCTGGAGACGGCCAGCCGCCCACCGGGCACGGATGGTGGCCGCCACGTGTGTCTGCCAGAATCGGCGCAAACCGCGCGCTTTCACAGGCCGAAGCAGGCGTCGGTACAGATACGGCAGCACGTCGGCTTTCGATTCGGGCGCTCCCGGAACCAGCAGCACGACACCCACGCGCGAGCCCGGGCCGACGTCGAGCGCCTGCAGCGGGAAGAACCGTCCTGTGAACAGGCGGTCGTCCGACGAGTACGTGTGTTGCAGTTCGAGGGGAGACATCATTGCGGAAGGTAGACACGCCCTCCCCATCGCTGTTTCAGGGCTGTGTGAAGTCCACGGCTATTTGCGGAAGCTTCATTCCCGACCCACAGACCAGGGTCTGTTAAAACTACCCCAAAGTCCCGCTGTAGCCACCAGAAATGGCGTTTATCAAGGCGTGAGGAGCGAAGTATGGCAGCGTCATTCGAACGACGAACAACACAGAGAAACGCCATTTCCGGTGCTACCCGCAGGGACGGGGACAATTTCGCGCCCACCGGCGTTGTCCTCACCTCGAGTAACGCTGCTACACTTCGGTTCGTCCGCCTTGGCGGACACGAAATTGGCCACCGTCAGCGAGCTTTGGGGTAGTTTTAACAGACCCTATTCAAATTGATGACGATTCTCCAGCACACTCCGACGGCCGACGACCTACTGGACTTCCTGGACCAGTCCATCAGTCAGCTCGCGGAGACGGGCGCCGAAGCCCGGTACATCCTCATGGGCCCGGCCGCCTACGACCTGTTCCGCAAGACCCTGGCCGCCTCGCTGCGGCGGGGCAAGGGCGACTTCGAGACGTACAACTACCTGCCGGTCGTGGTCGACCCCTTCCGCGAAGCCTCTGTCTGTGTGGTCCCCGCCCCCGCCGGGACCGATGCCGCCTGGCAGCCGTTCAATATCGGGTGACACTACCGCCCGGCCGGCCTCGTCATCCCGAACCCGGAGCCATCGGAAGCGACGCTGCAGCCCGCTGGGTCCACTCGGGCCACAGGAGCGGCACCGGCGCCGTGAACGTCATGAGCTCCTTCGTAGTGGGATGCTCAAAACTCAACCGGTAGGCGTGCAGCGCCAGGTTCTGGCCGTCCAGCTCGCGGCGACTGCCATACCGGAAGTCCCCGACAATGGAATGCCCCCGGCTGGCGAATTGGACGCGTATCTGATGAGCACGGCCCGTGCCCAGATGCACGTGGATGAGCGATACCGGCTTGCCTGACGCATCCATCGCACGCGTTTCCACGGCCCGCCAGGCGAGACGGGCCGGCTTGCCCCCGGATTTCACGACATGCACATGGCCTTCCCGCTTCTGCAAACGATTGGTCCACACATCTTCGCCCGTCAATTCGCCCTCCACGATGGCC
Source organism: Rhodothermales bacterium (assembly GCA_040221055.1). NCBI lineage: Bacteria > Pseudomonadati > Rhodothermota > Rhodothermia > Rhodothermales > Rhodothermales bacterium. The sequence goes on from JAVJVN010000018.1 coordinate 112,675, forward strand.
ACATACTCCTTTCGTGGACGCCGTTCCCGGAATTGCTCGGACAGGCGCGCCGCCGCCTTCGAGGTCCGCGCGAACACCATGACCCCCGATGCGGGCCGGTCCAGCCGATGTACCAGCCCCAGATACACGGCCCCCGGCTTGTTGTACTTGTCCCCGATGTATTCCTTGCACATGGTGAGCATGTCCTCGTCGCCCGTCTTGTCGGCCTGCGACAGGATTCCGGCCGGCTTGATGACCACAAGCAGGTGGTTGTCTTCGTAGAGGATGTCCATGCGGTACGTGATGGCTATGTTAACAAGGCGCTCAGGGAGCCCGCGCAGGAAACCGTTGGCCGGTTCCGGCTTTCGCCCCTCCGACACCCCCCGACCACGTGAGTTCCGGATGACCCATCCCGATTTGCCGTATTCCGGAGAACTCTACCGGAAAGCCCTCCACCTGCTGGCCCTGGTCCTGCCGGTCGGGGTCGTCCTGCTCGGCAAGCCGCTCGCCCTGTGGATCCTCCTGCCGCTCGCCCTCACGGCCCTCGCCCTGGATGTGCTCCGCGTGCGATGGGTCTGGTTGAACCGTACCATCGATACCGGATTCGGATGGATGATGCGCCGCGCGGAACGCCCCCGGGTCGGCGCGCCCGTCCGCGTGAATGGCGCGTCGTGGGTGCTGACGAGCATGGCCTTGCTCACCCTGCTGTTTCCGGTGGACGTGGCCGTCGTGAGTTTCGTGGTGTTCATGCTCGGGGATGCGGCAGCGGCGCTTGTGGGACGGGGTATTGGGCGTCTGCACTGGGGCGTCTCAGAGCGGACCATGGAGGGCACGGTGGCCTTCCTGCTCGTGGGGATGGGCTCGGCGGTCGCGCTGGCTGCCCCGTTCGTTCCGTTCGCGCCGTTTGCGTTTCCATTGTGGATGCTCGGGGTAGCCGTGGTGACGGCCGCCGTACTGGAAACCCTGCCCCTGCCCGTCAACGACAACCTGGCGGCACCGCTCGGCGCGGCGGGCGTACTTTACGGACTGCACTACTTTTTTTAGCCGATGGCCAAACTCACCGATGCCGCCTTCAAGCGGTTTGCCAGCCTGGATGCCTTCCCGCAACCTCCGGTCATCCGGATTGCGCATCCCGTCGTCCTCATGCACGGGTTCGGCCTGCTGTCCGTGCTGGTCAAGGGCGGGCACCTGCACGATGAGGCGATGTACCTCCGGCTTCGCGGCGTGACGGCCTACGCACCGAATGTATCCCCCTACCAGACCGTCCCCATCCGGGCCGAAATGTGGCGCGACCGCCTGGATCAGATCCTGGCGGAAACGGGCGCGGACAAGGTGCACCTCATTGCCCACTCCATGGGTGGCCTCGATGCGCGCTGGCTCATCAGCCAACTGGATTATGCCCGGCACGTCCTGAGTCTCACCACCATTGCCACCCCCCATCAGGGCAGCGCCCTCGCCAACATCGTGCTGGAGCGACCGGAGCGTTTGCAGGGATGGATATCCGAAGCGGCCAACTGGGCTGGAGAGCGCGTCCTGGACGGGGGGAAAGCGGATTTCCGGCGTGCCGTCCACGATCTGACGCCGGAGTACGTGCAGGAGACCTTCAATCCCGAGGTTCCGGACCATCCGGACGTGGTCTACCGGTCCTGGGCAGGACGCGCCGGAAAAGGCACCGACACCTCCATCAACCCGGTGCTGCGCCCGCTGAACCTCATGCTGTATGCCCGGGAGGGCGTGAACGACGGATTCGTATCGGTGGAATCGGCCAAATGGGGCACGTTCATGGGCGAACTGGATGCCGATCACGCCCAGCAGATCGGCATTGACCTGTTGGCCTCGTCCACGTACACGTCCACGGCATTCTTTGCCGAAATCGTGGCCGGCCTGGAAATGTAACCTGGCAGGTTACATTTGAATGTCGCCGTAGGAGACGATCTCTCCGAGCCTGTCGAACACAAACACCCGCACGAGACCCGTCCGCGCCAGGATGGTCGGGGCGAAGGAGAACACATAGACGCCCGGATCGGTCGTTTGCAGCAGGTCGTCGAGTGTACGCAGACGTCCCTCGGCATCGCGGGCCCTGAGGACCAGCCCACCCTGGACGGCATTGAATTCCAGGACCGTCACCGGCAACGTCACGAAATTCCCGGCAGCCGGATTCGGATAAGCGGGGTCGAACCGGACCTTGCCCCCGTAGACCGGCGATGTCCGCCAGTCGTCGAGGTCGTCGTTCAGTACGATCCCGTCGGCGTCGGTCCGCGCGAATCCGGATGCCGGCAGGCTCGCGTCGTCCACGAACTCCGACTGGCGTTCCTGTGTGTCGCATCCGGCCACTGCCAGGAAGAGGACGAAAATGAAAACGATTCGGGAAATCATGCGGATCCGTGGTTGACCATCCGGGTTGTCCGGGGACGGTGCGTGGACCTACCTTTACCGACGCCCGCCGTTCCCGACCGCAACCTGCTCCTGCCCCGAATTGCCACCGGACCGCCCCATACCTCCATCCGCCACCGGCGCCATCCTGGACGCGCATGGCCTGGGCGTGGACCTGGCCGGCCGCCCCATTCTCAGAGACCTGTCGTTCCGCGTAGAGCGCTGTGAGTGGCTCGGCCTGGTCGGACCCAACGGCAGCGGCAAGACCACACTGTTGCGGACGCTGGCCGGACTGCTGCCCCACACCGGCTCGGTGGACCTCATGGGCCAGGGCATCCGCGCGTGGCGACCGGCCGAGCGCGCCCGGCGCCTGGCCATGGTCCGTCAGACCCGGTCGGTGGCCTTCGACTTCCGGGTGGATGAGCTGGTGCTGCTCGGCCGGTCCCCCCACAAGGGACTGCTGGCCACCTTCGATCGGAGCGACCACGAGCGGATGTCGGCCGCGCTCCGCACGGTGGACCTCGCCGGGTTCGAGGACCGCTCCTTCGAATCCCTGTCGGGCGGCGAGCAACAGCGGGTCTTCCTGGCACAGGCCCTTGTCCAGGAGGCCGACGTACTGCTGCTGGACGAGCCGACCACGTACCTCGACGTTCATCACCAGTACGAATTCATGGTGCACGTGCGCCGCCAGGTGGATGCCGGGACCACCGTGGTCGGGGCCTTCCACGACCTGGAACTGGCCGCCCGGTTTTCCGATCGCATGGCCGTACTCGACCGGGGCCGCCTGGTGGCTCTTGGTGCCCCCGAAGCGGTCCTCACCCCGGCCCTGCTGCGCGATGTCTTCCGGATGGAGGCCGTCGTGGAACACCGGGAAGACGGGCTCCAGGTCCGGTTCACCGGTCCGGCAACACGCGCCGGGCATGCAGCGTTGCAGGTCCCATGAAAATCTACACCCGTACCGGCGACACCGGCAAAACCGGCCTCTTCGGCGGCCCCCGCGTATCCAAACACCACATCCGGATTGAAAGCTACGGCACGGTCGATGAGCTGAATTCCGTGCTCGGCATGGTCATGGCATCCGGCCGGTCCCTCGATCGGGCTTCGCTTTCGGACGATGCGCTCGGCGCCGTCCTCGCCACCCTCGATCGCGTCCAGCGCGAGCTGTTCATCATCGGCGCGGACCTGGCCACGCCATCCGATGCGCGCGCGGCAACCGTCCGCGTTACGGAGGACCACGTCCGCACCCTCGAGACGGAAATAGATGCCCTCGACGCCGATCTCGCCCCGCTGAAACGCTTCATCCTTCCGGGTGGCAGCATGATGGCCGCCCATCTGCATCTGGCCCGCACGGTCTGCCGGCGGGCCGAGCGGTTGGTGGTTGCGCTGGCCGAGCAGGAAGACATCAACGAGCACACCATCGTGTACCTGAATCGCCTCTCCGACTGGCTGTTCACGGCCACCCGCGCCGTAAACCATGCGCTCGGCGTACCGGACAACGAGTGGCTGCCCCCGGCCCCATGAAAAAACGCCTGTTCACGCTTCTTGCCGTGGCGCTGCCGTTCGTTCTGCTGGCGCTCCTTGAGGCTGGACTCAGGCTTACCGGGACGGCGGCCTACCCGCCGCTGTTCATGGACGTGGAGGGCATTCCGGGGTGGCGCGTGCAGAATCCGGACGTGGCCGCCCGCTGGTTCCGGAGTGAAACGTCCCTCCCCACAGCGCTCGGTGACGCGTTTCCGGCGTCGAAACCCGAGGGCGGCCTCCGGCTGGTGGTCCAGGGCGGCTCCAGCGCAGCCGGATACCCCTACTATTATGGCGGTGCCTTTTCCCGGATGCTGGATCAGGCCCTGGAAGATGCTCTCCCTGATCGGCACGTGGATGTCATCAACACGTCCATGGCCGCTATCAATTCGTATGCCCTGGCCGACGTGGCCCGCGAAATCGTGGATATCCAGCCGGATGCCGTGCTCATCTACGCCGGTCACAACGAGTACTACGGGGTGCTGGGGGTCGGCTCGGCGCAGGCGCTGGGCCGGAATCCGTCGTTCGTGAACCTGTACCTGTCCCTGCAACGGCTGCACACGTTCCGGCTGTTGGACCAGGGACTCTCCCGGTTGGCCGGACTGTTCCGGACTTCGGCCGGCGAGACGGCCACGCGCAGCACCCTCATGGAACGGATGGTGGGCGAACAGGTCATCCCGTACGGCTCTGAGGTCCACCGGCAGGGCATTGACCAGTTCGGGCACAACCTGTCGAAGCTGCTGGACATCTACCGGGATTCCGGCATTCCGGTGTTCATTTCCACCATTGCGTCGAACGAACGGGACCAGGCCCCGTTCGTGGATGCCGTCGCCGACCCCGACGCCTACCGCGCGGACGTCCGCCGGGCCGCGGCCGCCGGCGACACCACCGCCCTTTCGGGGCTCATTGCCCGCGAACCGCTCGGCGCATCGGCCTGGTTCGCCCGTGGACATTTGGCACTGGAAACGGGACCTGCCCCGGCTCAGGTCGATCGGTCAGCCGCCCCCTATCTCTTGGCCGCCCGCGATCGGGATGCCCTCCGTTTCCGCGCATCTTCTGAAATAAATGGCATCATCCGTGCGCTGGGCACAGAACCGGTAGGAATCCAGGGCAAAATCGGGAGGCATGTCACGGTGGTCGATGCCGAAACGGCGCTGCGGAGCGCGTCGCCCGACGGCGTCATCGGCAACCGGCACATGCTCGAGCATCTGCACCCGAACATCGACGGCACCTTCCTGGTGGCGCGTGCCTTCATGGATGCGCTGACGGCGGCCGGCCTGGCCCCCACGGTGGATACCGGCGCCTGGAAGGCGTCACTCGCCGTGACTCCGGTGGACCGGCGCTTCGGCGAACTCCGGTTGATGCAACTCATGGGCGCGTGGCCGTTCCAACCGCCCGGCGTGAATGCGTTCCGGGATACGCTGCAGGCCCGCTCCTTCTTGGATACGCTTGCGCTGGCCCTGTTCCGCCGCCAGACGGGGTGGCAGCAGGCGACCGCCACATGGCGCATGCGCCAACGACAGACGGCCGACCTGGACAGCGCCATCCGGGCCGCCCGGGCACTGACCCTGCAATACCCGTTCCTGCCCGGTCCGGCGGCGGAACTCGGTGCGCTGCATGCCACAGCCGGGCATTCGGCGGAGGCCGTCCGGTGGTACGAGCGCGCCCTGGCGCTCGAGGAAACCCCGGCGCTCCAGGTGGCCCTGGGCAGTGCGCTGGTCGACCTCCGCCGAACGACAGAGGCCGAGGCGGCCTTCAGGCGGGCGTTGGCGCTGGACGCATCGAACGAGGATGCCGTGGTCCGGTTGGTCGCGCTCATGGCCGCCACCGGGCGCGGCCGGGATGCCCTCCAGACGCTCCGCGCACACGTGGACCGGTATCCGGACCAGGTCCGTCCGCGTGTGATCCTGGAACGACTGGGCGGGACGGTGCCGCCGCCATGACGCGCGCCGCGATAGCGATGGCCGCGTGCGCGTTCGGTGCTGCGTCGGCAATCGCCCAGGACACGCCCATCCGATTTCAGGACGTCACGATGGCCGCCGGGCTGGAGCGCATTGGGGGAGCGTCCGGCGTCAGCTTCGCGGACTTCAATCGGGACGGCTGGGATGATCTCACCTTTGCGGCCGTGGATGGCCAGGTCCGGTTGTGGGCCAACCAGAAGGACGGAACGTTCCGGGACGTCACCCCAGCGGGCGGCCTGCCGGGCGGTGGAGTGCGTGCCTTCGTGATTTGGTTTGACCATGACGCCGATGCGTTTCCGGACCTGCTGGTGGGGGGCACGAGAACGGTCCTGTACCGGAATCTCGGCGGCGCCCCGGGACACGGGTCAACGTTCGAGGACATCACCGATGCCGCGGGATTGTCGATGACCGGGCCGACAGCCACCGGCGCCGTGGCCGACGTGGACGGGGACGGCTGGCTGGATGTATTCCTGACGGCTCCGCAGGCGCCCGACCGGCTGTTCATGGCCGATGGGAACGGTTCCTACCGGGAGGAGGCCCTTTCGCGCGGCGTTGTGGATGCGACCGGGTCCTTTCCCATGCAGGCCGTGTTCGTGGACGTGGACAGCGATGACCATCCGGATCTGTATGCCCTGTATGACGGCCAGCAACGGAGCCGACTGTTCCTGAACCAGGGCGGGGGCTTGTTCGTGGAATCGGCCCAGTCGCGTGGCCTTTTCGACATCGGTCCAGGCAACACGATGGGACTCTCGGTGGGCGACGTGAACGAGGACGGCATACCCGATTTCCACGTGACCCGCATTGGCCGGGCGGGCCTGTTCGTGAGCCACGCGCACATCACCGGACCCACATGGTCGGACCAGGCCGTGGCGTGGGGAGCCGACCGGAACGGGATGTCCTGGGGCACCGTGCTGGCCGATGCCGATGCGGACGGCGACCTGGACCTCGCGGTCGTGAACACGAGCGGATACGACGGGACGCCGTCCCTGTTTTTCGAGCGGACGGGACCCGTGAACTATTCCGAACAGGGCGCATCGGCCGGTTTCGCTGCGCTCTCCGAATCGTACGGGCTCGCGTGGGGGGACATCAACCGGGACGGACTGCCCGACTTCATTATTCCCGACATGAACGGGCGGCACCGGCTGCTTCTGAACGTTACCGACGCCCCGGGGCGTCGCGTGGGGGTGGTGCTGGACGGACCACCGGGGAACCGGACGGCGGTGGGTGCCCGGGTGCGCGTGGCCGCCGGCGGCCACGCATGGCTGCGATGGCAGTTGGCGGGCGACAGCTACCTGTCCCAGCAATCCCGGCGGTTGTTGTTCGGTGTCGGGGATGCCGGTCCGGAGTTCACGGTCGACGTGACCTGGCCGGACGGGGAGCGCACCACGGCCACGGGCATGTGGTCCGGGGATGATCCGTATGCGGTGGTCCGCCTGGCACACAGTAGCGTGGTCAGGGTGGACGCGATTCCCGGAACGGATGGACAGATGGATCCGGATCTGGACGTCTGGCCCAACCCGGTGCCGTCCAATGGCCGGATAAGGGTGATGCTTGCCCCATCCTCCACCAATCCCGAGTCTCTTCACCCGGCCCGAAACGTCTCCCTGTTCGATGCGTTGGGACGATTGATTTGGCAGGGCCAAGCGGGCGAAGTGGATCTTTCCCGGTTGAACCTGGCGCCGGGAGTCCACGTATTGCGTTATTCTGCGCACTTCGGCGTATCTTCAAGAATACTGGTTGTCACTTCACCACTCTGACATGCGCCTGAAACCGCTCGTGCCGGCCTCCCTGTTGGCTATCGGCATCCTGTTGTTCCTTTTCTATCAGGCCTCGAACCAGTCGCGTGCCGCGTTGGACGCCGATTTGGCCGGGTCAGCGCCCACCGCATCGGTGTCCTTTGACGAGTTCGGCCTGCCCGGACAGGGATTCTCCACCGTTGAAGACCGCATCCCCCGGAACGCCACATTTTCCGACCTCCTGACGCCGTATGGCGTTCCCTACGAGCGCATTGTGACCCTGGCCCAGGATTCCCGGTCGACGTTCGATGTCCGTCGCCTGAAATCGGCGCGCCCGTACCGGGTCTACATGAACGACTCCACGAACACCGCGCGCTACCTGGTTTACGAGCCGAATGTGACCAGCTACGTGGTGTTCGACCTGGCGGGGTCCGGTACCGTCCGCCTGGTGGACCGGCCCGTGGAGACGCGGTTGCGCACGGTGGAAGGCACCATCACCAGCTCGCTGTACGTGACGCTCATGCAGCAGGACATCCATCCGGCGGTCGCTACCCGGATGTCCGAGGTATTCGCCTGGCAGATCGATTTCTATCGCATCCAGAAAGGCGATTCCTTCCGCATCATCTTTGAAGAAGAGTACATCGGCGACGAGGCGGTTGGTGTGGGCGACATCCTCGCCGCCCGCTTCAAGCACTTCGGTTCGGACTTTTACGCGTTCCGCTACGTGAATGAGGAGGCCGACCTCGACGAACATTACGACCAGGACGGCAACAGCCTCCGGAAGGCCTTCCTGATTGCCCCGGTCGAGTATTCCCGGATTTCTTCCGGCTATTCCGGTCGGCGGTTCCACCCCGTCCAGAAGCGCTATAAGGCCCATCTCGGGACCGACTACGCCGCCGATCGCGGAACGCCCATCAAGGCCACCGGAGACGGTATTGTGACCGAGGCCACATTCGGGCAGTACAACGGCAATTACGTCAAAATCCGGCACAACAGCACCTACACCACGCAGTACCTGCACATGTCCCGGATTGCTTCCGGCATGCGCCCCGGTGTGAAGGTGAAGCAGGGACAGGTCATTGGCTATGTAGGCGCGACCGGCCTGGCCACGGGCAACCACGTCTGCTACCGCTTCTGGATGAACGGCCAGCAGGTGGACCACCGTCGCCTGGATATCCCGTCGGTCGGCCCCATTCCGGACTCGCACCGTGCATCGTTCGATGACCTCCGAAACCGGTACCGCGCCACGCTCGATGCGCCTTTCATGGACTCGGGCCTGGAGCCGAGCTACGCCATGCTGCTTGGCGATTTTTCGGGGTAGGGCCCCGAACGATCCACGATCTCCAGGAACGTTTCCAGGGCCACATTCCGGCCGGAAATGAATACGACCACGGGTTTTCCCCCGCCGCGGGTAGCAGCCACTGTGGGCATATCCCCCGCGAGGCACGCCGCTACCGCGACCGACGCCGACGCCTCGATCATCATTTGATGTTCGGCGGCCATCCAGCGCATGGCGCCCCGGATGGCGTCTTCGTCAATGAGCGCCACGTGATGGACGGCGTCCCGCAGGATTTCGAACGGCGCGGCCCCCAGTCCCCCTTCCAATCCATGTGCCAGGGTCCCCGGCCCGTCAAGCCTGGTCACCGCCGAGCCCGCCTCCAGGGACTGCGCCAGCGCGGGGGATGCCGCGGCCTGGGCGGCAACGATCTGCGATCCGGGGCGTAATTCCTGCATGGCGCGGGCGAATCCGGCGGAATGACCGCCGCCGCCCACGGGCATGACGCAGGTCAAGGTCCCGTCGGGCAATTGCGCATCCACTTCGAGCGCCACGCTGCCCCCGTTGGCGGCCATGATATCCACATGGTCATATGCGCTCAGGAACGGCAATCCCCGTTCGCGGCAGACCTCCTTGGCCCACGCCTCGGTCCGGTCGAATCCGGGCCACGGGCTGGTTTCCACCGTGGCGCCGTCCGCTTGCATCCCGGCCAATTTGGCCGGATCCACGGATGCCGGAACGAAAATGGTGGCCTCCGCGCCGAGCATCTGCGCGGCCCGTGCCAGACCCCGTCCATGATTGCCGGCCGAGCACGTAGCTATGCGCGTATGCCCCTCCAGCATCAGTCGATGCAACCCGAACAGCGCGCCCCGGATCTTGAAACTGCCGGTCAGCTGCCAGTTCTCCAGCTTAAGGTAGACCGGAGCGCCGAGCCGCTCGGACAATCCCGGAGACGCCTCCACCGGCGTCCGGCGCACCCGACCCTCCAGGAAGGCCGCGGCTTCACGAATGTGTTCCATGGTCAACATGCCGTCAGAACGCCCCCTCCGCAATCGGGTTCGGAATCGCTATCTTCAGAAGGCATCCTATCCACCGCTCGGCGCATCCGACGCACCGCCCGCCCATGTCCGGATCCTTCACCACCCTGTTCGACCACCAGTTGGCGGCCTTCGAATCCGCACCGGCGCCCACCGCCCAGGACAGACTGGACCGGCTGGGCCGTCTCCGTGCGCTCCTAATGCATCACCGGCCGGCCATCCGGAAGGCCCTCCACGCCGATTTCCGGAAGCCCCCCCAGGAAGTGGATGCCACCGAAATCGCGCCCGTCGTCATTGAAATCGACCATGCTATCCGGAATCTGCGCGACTGGATGAAGCCCCGCAGCCACCGCGCGCCGACGTTCCTGGCCGGCACCACATGGGAAACCCGGTACGAGCCCGTGGGCCCGTCGCTCATCCTGGCGCCCTGGAATTACCCGATCACGCTCACGCTCGGCCCGCTCGTCCACGCCATCGCCGCCGGGTGCCCGGTCTTCGTGAAGCCGTCCGAACATACGTCCGCGACCGCCGCTCTCATCCAGAACATGGTTTCGGACCTCCTGGGCCCGGAAGATGCCGTGGTCGTCCAGGGTGGTCCCGACGTCGCCCAGCGCCTCCTGGAACTCCCCTTCCGCCACGTCCATTTCACGGGCAGCCCCCGCGTGGGCCGGCTCGTCATGCAGGCCGCCGCAGCGCATCCGGCATCGGTCACGCTGGAACTCGGCGGCAAAACCCCGGCTGTGGTCGACGGGACCGCCGATTTGGCCCTGGCGGCATCCCGGATCGTATATGGCAAATTTGCCAACGCCGGGCAGACCTGCATAGCGCCCGATCATGTCCTGGTCCACCGGGACGTGTTCACGGACTTCCTGGGCGCCCTCGTCAACGAAATCTCGACCCGATACGGCGAAACGGCCAAAGACCGCCACGCCACGCCCGATCTGGCCCGGATCGTGACGCCGGAGCATTTCGAGCGGCAGGTCCGTCTTCTGGATGATGCGACGCGCCTCGGCGCCCGCACGGCCTTCGGAGGCGGCCACGATTCAGCCGACCGATACGTCGAGCCGACCCTGCTCGTTAACGTCCCCGATGATGCGCGGGTCATGCAGGAGGAAATCTTCGGCCCCATCCTTCCCATCGTGACGTACGCGTCATTCGAGGGCATGCTGGAGCGCATCCGCTCGGCGCAGCATCCCCTGTCGGCCTACGTGTTCTCCAAGGACGACGACCTGGCACGGGCGCTCGGCGCACGCATCCGAACGGGAGCCATCTGCCAGAACGAGACCCTGCTCCACTTCGTGAATCCGGAAGTGGGGTTCGGCGGAATCGGCACCAGCGGCATTGGCCGAAGCCACGGCCACGCCGGTTTCCAGGCCTTTTCGAACGAACAGACGCTCATGCGCCGCCGGTTCGGCGCGGGCATTGTCGAGCGGCTCTATCCGCCCTACTCCAGCCGCACCACGAAGCTCGTGGATTGGCTCATGAGGCTGAGTTGAGTCCGCGGGCTTATTTCGGGCCCATGCGGATGGCGCCATCGAGCCGGATGGTTTCGCCGTTCAGCTTCACGTTCTCAATGATGTGCTGCGCCAGGAACGCGTAGTCGGCGGGCTTGCCGAGCCGGGACGGGAACGGAATCTGCGCGGCCAGGGAGGCCTGTACATCGGGTGGCATGCCGGCGACCATGGGGGTTTCGAAGATGCCGGGGGCAATGGTCATGACGCGGATGCCGGTCCGTGACAGGTCGCGGGCGATGGGCAGGGTCATGCCAACGACGCCGCCTTTCGATGCGGAATAGGCGGCCTGGCCGATCTGTCCTTCAAAGGCAGCAACGGAGGCCGTATTGATGACAATACCGCGCTCGCCCTCTTCCGTCGGAGCGTTTTCCGCCATGGCTTCAGCAGCCAACCGGATGACGTTGAACGTGCCCACCAGGTTCACCATGATCACGCGCTGGAAGCTCTCCAGGTCGTGGACGCCTTTCGAGCCCCAGGTCTTCTTCGCCACCAGGATGCCGGCGCAATTCACGACGCCCTGCAGCCCGCCGAAACGGTCAACGGCGGTCTTGACGGCCGCCCGTACGCTTTCCTCACTCGTGACGTCCGTCCGGACGAACACGGCCCGGTCACCCAGAGCGGCCGCTTTCGCCTGTCCGGCCTCGTCGTTGACGTCAGCGAGTACCACGTTTGCGCCGAGCTCAATGAGCCGGTCCGCTGTACCGCCGCCGAGACCGCTGCTGGCGCCGGTTACCAAAAAAGTGTTTCCCTGGATCTGCATGGCATCCTTTGGTGTTGGTTGATCGAATGCATCAAAGTACGCGCACCGCTTGTCGCGGTGCTTGAATCCCGGGCGAAAATGCCGGTCTACACCGTCAAGGAAATCTACAAGACCGTTCAGGGCGAGGGGCACCACACCGGTCGCCCCGCGGTATTCCTGCGTTTTGCCGGATGCAACCTGTGGACGGGCCGGGAAGAAGACCGCGAACAGGCCATCTGTCAGTTCTGTGATACGGATTTCGTGGGCACGGACGGGCCGGGCGGCGGGAAATACCGCTCGGCGGTCGCGCTGGCAGAACGCGTGCGGGAGGAATGGGATGCGGCCCTGCCGCCGGGCGCGGACGATTGCGCCGGGCTTGCTGCGTTCCACGCACCGTTTGCGGACCGCTCAGCCACAGCCCCACCCTATGTGGTCTGCACCGGTGGCGAACCGCTCCTGCAGCTCGACGCATCGTTGGTCTCGGCCTTGCATGATGCCGGTCTGGAGGTCGGCGTGGAGACCAATGGCACGCAGCCCGCGCCACCCGGGCTGGACTGGATCTGCGTATCGCCCAAAGCCGGTGCGCCGGTCACGCTGACCCGCGGCAGCGAGCTGAAATTGGTGTACAGGCAACCCCGGGCGCTGCCCGGGTCTTTCTCCCACATGGACTTCGAGCATTTCTACCTGCAGCCCATGGACGGCCCCGACCGCGAGCAATTCACCGAGGATGCCCGAGCGTACTGCGCCGAGCATCCGCAATGGAAGCTCAGCCTGCAGACCCACAAGCTCCTGGGCGTGCCATAAGCGGCTGTTCAGCGGGGCAAACGGACAAATACCTTCCGTGCCGGTGCATGTCCCGGCGACTCGACGACCACGACATAAACGCCCGCAGCGAGTCCGGCGACATCCCATGCCAGCCGCCATTCAACGCCTGCAACCACGCTGGCCTGCCGAACCACGCCCACCCGCCGCCCGTCCACGCCGTAGACCACAGCGGTGACCGGGCCCGTCCGTTCCGATGTGTAATTGACCGTGAGTCGGTCTGACACCGGGTTCGGATACACGTTCAGGAGCGCCGGTTCGAGGGGAATTGCCGCATCGACCGCCGTATCTGCCGCGAAACTCACCTGCCAGATACGGCCGGCTCCCGCGAATTCCAGGACGTACAACCGCCCGTCCACGAGCACGGCATCAATGGGATTCAGGAATCCGGCGGCTATCCGCTCGGTGCGGATGGCCGACGCATCCGAACCGGCAACGAACGAAAGATGCAGCAAGTCTTCCCCCTCGCCTTCGAAGGGCGCCAACAAAGGGCTTTCCGTGCCGGTCCATCCGAGCGCCAACGCGTTCCCGGTGAACGGATCGGGCAACGCGTCGCCTGTATCGAAGACGAGTCCAAGCGGCGACCGGTGGGACGTGAAGGTCGCCATGGTCACCCCCGAATCGGATGCGTCGAGGATAGCGCCCGTCTCCGGGTCACGATACAGATCGGCATCCGGTCCCACGTTCACGATGGGGTCCGTGAACGTCACGCCAGCCGGCGGCGCCGGATAGTCCGGATCGTTGTAGAAGAATCCGGATTGCACAGCACCGGCTTCCGGGTTCAGCAGCACATCGGTGGACGGATTGTAGCCCGGAAACTGCATGGGTGTATCGGTGAGCGAAATCCGCCAGGGAAACCCGTAGTGCCCGCCCTCTACGATCTCATTCATTTCCTCGCTGTCGTCCCGATCGCCGGAGTTTTCCACGCCGAACAACCGGCCCTCGGCGTTGAAGGCCATGGAAAACGTATTCCGGAAACCGTCGGCGAACAGGTAACCGTTCTGGATGAGCGAGGCCTCATCGTCGGGCAACACCACATCCGTGGCGTCGATCGGAATCCGGAGGATGGCCGAGGTCAGCGGGACTTCCCTGATACCCGGAAACTGACCGTTATTCGATTGCTCCTCGCCGTGATCGGTCCGCGAACCGCTGTTCACGTACAGGAACTGGCCATTCGGCCCGACGGTCACGGCGTTCATGTTGTGGTCGTAGTTCGTGCCGCTGCGCGGATACGGCGTGGTCGTGGCCACCGTCTCCCACGTCCGGTTGCCATCCAACCCGACACGGCCGCGACGGATAACGCCCACGTTGTACCCCGCGTGGGTGTTGGCGTCGTTCCCGACCAGGAAGATGGTGCCGTCCGATGTCACCGCCATGCCCATGACCGGTGTCGGTGTGCCGTGGTCAGCCGTCGTGTTAAGCAGCGTCACGTCCATTTGGTCCGTATCCGGATGCACCGCGTGGATGTCTCCGTTAAGCGATGCGGTGAGCAGGTGCCCGGACGATGCGTCGAACGCCAACCGGACGCCAATCAGCGTATTGGACGTCGCTTCGAGTTCAACACCCGGATGCAACGCCACCGGCTGCGCCGACACCGTGGGCACCCGCGCGCACAGGCAAAGAAAAAGGAACGCGGGAACCACGAACGTGGTCATCAACTGCAGGCGTGTCATGGCATTCGGGGGACGTGTTGTCGTATCATTCGGGCATGATCAACCTACGCGCAAATGGCGGGTTTTGCTGGTCCCGTCCGGATTCAGCCGTAACGTGTGTCCGTGTGCAGGCGCCCGTCCTGTTTCTGGTGTTGATCGTGGTCGTTGCGGGCGCCCATGCGCAGGATCGGATGACGCCCGAAACCGTCTGGATCCCGGGCACGAAGGCCGCGCTGCAGCTGCAGCACATTCCCGCTGGATCGTTCACCATGGGCAGTGCCGACGACGACCCTTGGCATGAGCCTGACGAGGGGCCCGTCGTGGCCGTTACACTGTCGGCATTCTGGATGACGGCGCACGAAATCACGGTCAACCAGTTCGCGCCGTTCCGGGACGTCCGGAGGGACTCCGATTCCACGGCAGCCGACCAGCCCTTCCGTGCCGATGCCGTCGCACGGCCCAGCCCGCCCTACGAGGATCCCACCCACGGAATGGGCGTCGATGACCATCCGGCGACGGGCATGACGCAATGGGCGGCCCTCCACTATGCCAAATGGCTGTCCGACAAAACCGGGGACTTCTACCGGCTGCCGACGGAGGCCGAGTGGGAATATGCGTGCCGCGCGGGCACGGGCACCGCATTCGGCGTGGCGGCGACGCCCGATTCCCTGGACCCCTACGCCTGGCATTGGGACAACAGCGGCGAAACGACGCATCCGGTCGGCACGAAGCAGCCGAACGCGTGGGGCCTGTTCGACATGAACGGAAACGTTGCCGAATGGACGCTGGACCAGTATCAGACGGATTTTTACGGCACATTGGCCGCGTCTACGGAATCGGCCGGCGCGGAGTCGGCGGAGGCGGTGAATCCGTTCCGCGCACCCGACGCCATGCATCCGCGGACCGTCCGGGGCGGGGCCTTCGATGACGATCCCGAAGACCTCCGCTGCGCGAACCGCTCCCGGTCGAATCTGGACTGGAAACGCCGCGACCCACAGATACCCAAAAGCTCCTGGTGGAACACCGACTCCCCTTTCCTGGGATTCCGTCTTGTCCGCCCGGTCGACCCACCCAGCGCTGAAGAGCAGGCCGCCTTCTGGCGTCTGAACTTCGGCGAATAGCCATCACGGACCACTCCAGTCACTCAACCCCACTCGCCCATGAAATCCGAATTGAATACCCCCGGCGCCCCGTTCAACCGCCGCGAATTCCTGAAGACCGGTGCAGCTGTGGCCGGTGGCCTCGTGGTTTCCCGCGTACCGGGCGCCCAGGCCATGGCCAGTCGGAATGATGGTGACACAGCCATCCGGATTGGACTCGTGGGATGCGGTGGGCGCGGCACGGGCGCCGCCTTCCAGGCCCTGGCCACGTCCCAGGACGTGAAACTGGTTGCCATGGCCGATGCGTTCCGCGACCGCCTGGACGAGAGTTATGACAATCTGGTGCATCCCCAGGACGAAACCGACGAGAACAAACGGGTTGCCTCCCGGGTGGATGTACCCGAGGAGCACAAGTTCACGGGATTCGACGGGTATCTGCAGGTCCTGCCGCTCGTGGATGTGGTCCTGCTGGTGACCCCGCCCGCCTTCCGCCCCATGCACTTCGAGGCAGCCATCGAGGCGGGAAAGCACGTCTTCATGGAAAAACCGGTGGCTACCGATGCGCCCGGCATCCGGAAGGTCCTGGAAGTCGCCCAGAAGGCCAAGGAGAAGCAGCTGAATGTGGTTGTCGGCCTGCAACGGCACTATCAGAACGTGTATACCGAGTGGGTGGACCGCATCCATGACGGTGCCATCGGGGATGTGGTGCTGGGTAGGGTCTACTGGAACAGCGGTGGCGTCTGGGTGCGTCCCCGACAGCCGCAGTGGAATGAAATGGAGTATCAAATGCGCAACTGGTACTACTTCACGTGGCTGTGCGGGGACCACATCGTGGAGCAGCACATCCACAACATCGATGTCGGCAACTGGGTAAAGCACGGTCCGCCGGTCCGTGCGCAGGGACAGGGCGGCCGCCAGGTGCGCACCGGTCCCGATACCGGGCAGATCTTCGACCATCATTTCGTGGAGTTCGAGTATGCCGACGGCAGCCGCATGATGAGCCAGTGCCGGCACATGCCCGATTGCATGAACCGCGTTTCCGAGGCCTTCCACGGGACGGCCGGCTCGGCGCCGGAGCCAGGCACGCTGCTCGGACCGGACGGCGCGACCATCTGGAAGCACCGGGGCAAGGACGATCCCAATCCGTACCAGGTGGAGCATGATGAACTCTTCGCCGCGATTGCCGCCGGCCGGTATGCTTTCGCCGACGCGGAACGGGGTGCCGAAGCCACCATGACCTCCATCCTGGGCCGGATGGCCACCTATTCCGGCCGCGTGGTCGAGTGGGATGAGGCCCTGAACTCGCAGGTCAGCCTCATGCCGGAGCGGTTCGCGTGGGATGCGGCACCGCCCGTCCTGCCGGATGCCCACGGTGCCTACCCCGTACCCGTTCCGGGCGTATCGGTGGTGGTGTGAGATCAGCGCGATGCGGCGGGTTGGCCCGTTCATTGACGGCCGTCCTTCTCGTCAGCGCAGGCCTGCTGCCGGGATGTGGACCAGCCAATGACCTGTCTATACCCAGGGCCGAACCGGACGTATGGCGGTTCGAATTTGAATCCCCCCACATGGGTACGCTTTTCCGGGTGGTCCTGTATGCGTCCGACTCCCTGTCCGCCGAGCGGGCCGCCCATGCGGCGTTTGCCCGGGTGGATGCCCTGAACGCCATCCTGAGCGACTATGCGCCGGAGAGTGAACTGAACCGGCTGTCGGACACGGCGGGCCAGGACACGTTCGTGCGCGTATCGGATGACCTGTGGACGGTCCTTCGTCGGGCGCAGGAGGTTTCGCAGGAGACGGACGGCGCTTTCGATGTGACCGTGGGGCAACTGACGCGGATCTGGCGCCGGGCCATCCGTCGGAACACGCTTCCGGACCCTGCGGACATCGCCCGCGCGCGCGCAACCGTGGGTTACGCATCCATTGAATTCGATTCCACAGGCGTGGGCACCAGTGAATGGCGGGTCCGCCTTCAACTCCCGGGCACGCGGCTGGACCTTGGCGGCATCGCGAAAGGCTACGCTGCGGACCAGGCGCTCGCCGTAGTTCGTTCCCATGGATTCGATCGGGCGCTGGTGGATGCCGGCGGGGACATCGTGGCCGGAGCGCCCCCTCCCGGCCGCGAAGGCTGGCTGATTGACCTGCCCGGGGGCCGGACCATGCTGCTTGCCAATGGTGCCATGGCCGTGTCAGGAGATGCCTACCGCTTCCTGGAGGCGGATGGCGTCCGGTATTCCCACGTGGTCGACCCACAGACCGGATACGGCACCACCCATGTCCCCACGGTTGAATACGCGGCACCCGATGCCATGACGGCCGATGCCCATGCGTCGGCGCTTTTGGTTCTCAGGGCACGTATTATTACCGCAAACACCCACAAAGACGATCCATGAACAGACGATCCTTCATTGCCAAGGGCAGCGCGGCGGCCGCGGTAGCCAGCACCGGTCTATTTTCCCTGGACGCCGCCTTTTCGTCCCCCCGCCAACGGGAATTCAACGCCGCGCGGGATTTCAACCTCGCCTATGCCCCCCACTTCGGCATGTTTGCCGATTCGGCCGGAGACGACCTGGTGGATCAGCTGGAGTTCGCCGCGGGACAGGGCTTTACCGCGTGGGAGGACAACGGCATGAAGGGCCGCAGCGTGGCCGAGCAGGAGCGCATTGCGGCAGCCATGGGCCGACTTGGTATCCGGATGGGCGTCTTCGTGGCCCACACCATTTTCTGGCGGGAGCCCAACCTGGCCAGTGGCCGCGACGACTGGCGCGAACAATTCCTCACGGAAATCCAGGAGTCGATTGAGGTTGCCAAGCGCGTGAATGCCACGTGGATGACGGTCGTCCCGGGACATGTCGACCTGCGCTCCGATATGGGCTACCAGACCGCCAACGTCGTGGAATCCCTACGCCGCGCATCCGAAATACTCGAGCCGCATGGCCTCGTCATGGTACTCGAGCCGCTGAATCCCCGGGATCATCCGGGACTCTTCCTGACGAAGATCCCGCAGGCCTACGAGATTTGCCGGGCCGTGGACAGCCCGTCCTGCAAAATCCTGAATGACCTCTACCATCAGCAGATCACCGAGGGTAACCTGATTCCGAACATCGACCGGGCGTGGGAGGAAATCGCTTACTTCCAGATTGGCGACAACCCGGGGCGGAAGGAGCCCGGAACCGGTGAAATCAACTACCGGAACGTCTTCAAGCACATCCACTCGAAGGGATTCTCCGGGATCATGGGCATGGAGCACGGCGTCGCGGGCGAGGGCGCAGCCGGCGAACAGGGCCTGGTGGAGGCATACCGGACGGTCGACGCGTTCTAGGGCCTGTTAACACTACGCCTGAGCCCGCTGTAGCTATCAGAAATGGCGTTTATCAAGGCGTGAGGAGTGAAGTATGGCAGCGTCATTCGAGTGACGAGCAACACAGAGAAACGCCATTTCCGACGCTACCCGAAGGGACGGGGCCAATTTGGCGCCCACCGGCGTTGTCCTCTCCTCGAGTAACGCTGCTACACTTCGGATCGTCCGCCTTGGCGGACAACAAATTGGCCTCCGTCAGCGGGCTCTGGCGTAGTGTTAACAGGCCCTAGTACCTACGAACGGTCTTTCTCCCGCTCGATGGTCGTGTCCATTCCTTTCAGGAAGCCCCTCATTTTTGTCAGAGGCTTCGCGGGTACGAGTTGAATCTGATTGTCAAAGGCAATCAGATCGACCTCCTGACCGGCGTGCACGTTCATGAACTGCCGTATTTCCTGAGGAATCAGGACGTGATTCGTGGAAGACACTTTGACTCGGACCATTATCATGCCTCTATCCATGTGGGATGTCTTTTAGCTTTGCACCCAGGAGAAAAAAGGATCTCAACATCAAATCGGTGCTGACAGACGAGTCTGCGGCCTCGATTTTTGCGATTCGGGATTGACTGGATCGGAGCGCCTTCGCAACTTCCACTTGGGTCAACCCTTTTTCGCGGCGCAAGTCTTTCACTTTCCGTGCCAGGGCAGCTTTGAACTCAATGTACTCTGTCTCCTCGGGAGTTAGTCCAAGAAATTCCGAGGCATTGCCAGACGTCCATCCAGCCGCCTTGAGTCGTTCAGCCTTTTCCTTGTCCATGATTTCTACAGGTTTCTGTACTGTCGTATCCTGGATTGGGCGTTGACAATCACATTTTGGGGAGTCGAAACACTCTTTTTAGCGAAAACGTCCAGGATGACAATCGCATCTGGTTCGATCGCATAGACTATGCGCCAGGTTTGGTCTCTGTCTTGAATTCGAAGTTCATGACAACGTTTACTGATCTGGGGCATCGGCCTCGATTGCGGAAGACCAATACGATCTCCCCCTTGCAACAATCTAAGCAGATAACCTGCTTCCAATCTGGCGTCGGCTGAAAACGGGGGAGTTTTAATTTCCCCGGACAACCAATATAGTGGTTTCATGGATAAGATATGTCATTACTGACATATTGTATTCGGTATACCACATAGACCCATTTCTTCCTGTCGCGTACCCTACATCATCAACACCAACATGCCCAACGGCGGCAGGTCCAGCAGCACGGACGCCGGGCGCCCGTGGGAGGCGGGGGCGGCCGCGGCGATGGGGGCACCGGTAACGGGTCCCGCCCCCGATCCGGCGAACGCCGGGGCATCGGAGTTCAGGAGAACGGTCCACTCGCCCGCCTCCGGCAGGCCCAATCGGTATCCGGGCCGCGGCACGGGCGTGAAATTGAATACGAATACAAGGGTTTGGCCGGAGCGGGAGCCGGAGCCGCCTGAGCGGCTTGACCCACCAGCGCCCTTCCGCACGTAGGCGGCCACCGTGTTGGCGGTGTCGTTCGCCTCAATCCATTCGAAGGAGTCGGGCGCATCGTCGTGCAGGGCGCCCGAATCCCGGTAGAGCGCATTCAGCGCGCGTACCCACGCCAGGATGCCCGAGTGCAAGCCCACGGCGGGCGCATCGTCCGCATCCAGCAGCCACCAGTCGAGCCCCCGATCGTGGCTCCACTCGCGCCCCTGCCCGAATTCCATGCCCATGAACAGCAATTTCTTCCCGGGATGGCCGAACTGGTGGGCCAGCATCAACCGGATATTGGCTGCCTTTTGCCAATCGTCGCCCGGCATCTTCCCGAACAGGGATCCTTTTCCGTGTACCACTTCGTCGTGGGAGAGCGCAAGGACGTAGTTCTCGGACCACGCGTAGACCAGCGGAAACGTGAAATCGTGGAAATGATGCTTGCGGTGCACCGGATCGCGGCGGAAGAACTGCAGGGTATCGTGCATCCATCCCATGTTCCATTTGTACAGGAAGCCGAGCCCGTTCCTGTATGTGGGATGCGAAACGCCGGGCCACGCCGTGGACTCCTCGGCGATCATCATGACGTCCGGGAAGCTGGAAAAGACGACTTCGTTCACCGTCTTCAGCAACTCCACCGCTTCCAGGTTCTCCCGTCCGCCGAACTGGTTGGGCGTCCACGTGGTCCTGGAATAATCCCGGTAGATCATGGAGGCGACGGCGTCGAACCGGAGCCCGTCAATATGGTATTCGTCCAGCCAGAACAGGGCGTTCGAGAGCAGGAAATTCCGCACCTGGGGACGGGTGTAATCGAATACGTACGTCCCCCAATCGGGATGATGCCGCATGACCGGGTCGGTGTATTCATAGAGCGGCTCGCCGTCGAAGGCCACCAGGCACTGCGGATCCGTCGCGAAATGGGCGGGCACCCAGTCCAGCAGGACCCCGATTCCGGCCTCGTGCAGCTGGTTGACGAGATATTTGAAGTCCGTGGGGGTGCCGTAGCGGCTGGTCGGGGCAAAGTAGCCGGTCACCTGATATCCCCAACTCCCGTAGAACGGATGCTCCAGGACCGGCATGAGTTCAACGTGGGTGAACCCCATGTCCCGGACATGCTCGACGAGCGGCGCGGCCAACTCCCGGTAGGTCAACGGACGACCGTCCTCATGGCGGCGCCAGGACCCGAGATGCACTTCGTAGATGGAGACGGGCGCGGAAAGGTCGCGAGGACCGTTGCGGGTGCGCATCCAGGCCTGGTCGGTCCAATCGAAACCGAGGTACGGCACGATGGCCGCCATGCCGCTGGTGGCGCTGCCACCGGGCGCTGGAGGTTCCATCTCGTAGGCAAACGGGTCGGCCTTGTCCACGAAATGCCCGAACCGGTGGACCCGGTACTTGTATTTGGCCCCCGGGCGCGCGCTCCGCACGTACACCTCCCAGGAACGGGACATGCCCTCCCCAACGGCACGCATGGGATGCGCAGTCGGATCCCATCCGTTGAAGTCCCCGATGAGGCTCACGGCATCGGCCCGTGGTGCCCACACCCGGAACCAGGTTCCACTGGCATTCGGAAGCGCTCCGAACGTGCGGTGGGCGGCCATCAGGCGGCCGTTTCCCCACTGGTGGAGTTCCATGACGGAGGCACGTGGCACGTTTGGCTCACAGGTTGGGTGAAGAAGGCATCCGAAACTACGGTATGGGCCGTATCTTCGCCTCCCATCCTGAACCCGAATTCCGTTTTGACCCATTCCTCCGGGACATATCCTCCCGGCCGTCCCTTTCCGCTCGGTGCCACCTGGCACGGCAACGGCACGAACTTCTCCCTGTACTCCCGTTCCGCGACGGCCGTCTCCCTCGTCCTGTTCGAGCCCGACCGGACCATTCCGGTCGTGGATCGGCATGGTCCGGTGTGGCACGTGTTTGTCCCCGACGTGGGCCCCGGACAACTCTACGGCTACCGGGTGGATGGACCGTACCGGCCGGAAGAAGGCCACCGGTTCAATGCGAACAAGGTCCTGTTGGACCCCTACACGCGGTTGGTGGGCCGGCGTCCATGGTGGGACGACGCCCTTTTCGGATACGACATGGCCACCGGGGATGACCGGACCTTCAGTACCGTGGACAGCGCCCACGTGGCTGCCCTGGGCCAGGTCACAGACGAAGCATTCGACTGGATGGGCGACGCCTGCCCGACCGTGCCTTGGAAGGACACCATCATCTACGAGACGCATGTACGGGGCATGACCATGCAGCACCCGGACGTTCCGGAAGCGCTGCGGGGAACGTACCTGGGGTTGTGTTCAGAGCCCATCCTGGACCACCTGACGGCACTCGGCGTGACCACGGTGCAGTTGCAGCCGGTCAGCGCCAAGATTCCGGAGCGGCGCTTGCATGACATGGGGATGACCAACTACTGGGGGTACAATCCCCTGGCGTTTTTTGCGCCTGAACCCACGTATGCCTGCAATCCGGCGCGTGCCGACCACGAATTCAAGACCATGGTCCGGACGCTCCACAGCCGGGGATTCGAGGTCATCGTGGACGTCGTGTACAACCACACGGGCGAAGGCAGCCGGCTTGGTCCGCATCTCTCCTTCCGGGGGCTGGACAATGCGCACTACTACAAGGAGCAACCCGGAAATCCGCGCTATCTGGCCGATTTCACCGGAACGGGAAACACGCTCGATGCCGGCAATCCGTTTGTGCTGCAATTGATTACGGACAGTCTCCGGTATTGGGTGGATATCATGCATGTGGACGGCTTCCGGTTCGACCTGGCCTCCTCCCTTGCCAGGGACCTGTATGAAGTCGACATGCTGGGCAGTTTCTTCAAGGTCATCCAGCAGGATCCCGTCCTCGGCCAGGTGAAGCTGATTGCCGAACCCTGGGATGTAGGACCGGGCGGTTACCAGGTGGGGTCGTTTCCCTGGCAGTGGACCGAGTGGAACGGCAAATACCGCGACTCCGTGCGCCAGTTCTGGCGCGGCGATCCCTACCGGCTCGGCGAGTTCGCCACGCGCGTGGCCGGCAGCAGCGACCTGTACGCCAACTCCGGCCGTCGTCCCTTCGCGTCCATCAACTTCGTGACCGCCCATGACGGATTCACACTGGAGGATCTGGTGAGTTGGTCCAGGAAGCACAACCTTCCGAACATGGAAGACAACCGCGACGGGCACGAGCCGAACTTCAGTACGAATTGCGGCACGGAAGGTCCGACAAAGCGTACGGACATCCTGGACCGGCGGGACCGGCTGAAGATGAGCCTGCTGGCCACACTCTTCGTATCGCAGGGCGTACCCATGTTGCTGGGCGGCGACGAGTTGGGTCGCACGCAATTCGGCAACAACAACGCTTACTGCCAGGACAATCCCACTACGTGGTTCGACTGGGACCTGACGGAACGCGATCGCGCATTTCTCCGGTTCGTGCAGCGGATGATTGCGCTGCGGCGAGCCCATCCCTCCCTCCGGAGGCAATCGTTCCTGAACGGTTCGGACCAGGCCGCCTGGTGGCATCCGGATGGACGCACCATGGAAACGCCCGACTGGCAGGAAGGCCGCCGGCACACCGTGGGACTCATCCTGTTCGGCGACCGGATGGAAGACCGGGCGAACGACGGTTCAACGGTTTCCGATGCCACCCTGCTGATCTTCTTCCACGAACCACCGGACGAGCAGGCGTACCGGTTGCCACCATTCGGTTCCACATGGACCGTCCTGAACGGAGGCGACTGCCTGCAAGAAGGTCAGGTGTTCGCGGAGGACACGGCAGTATCGCTTGCCGGACCGTGCGTGGTCATTCTCCGTGCTGCGGAGCACGCCCGAAAAGACGGGTGATCCCGCCCAGCCAGCGGGCGTGTTCGTCCGTGAGGGCATCGGGGCGCATCCGCCAGCCCCAGTTTCCGGAATCCAGTCCCGGCGTGTTCATGCGGGCCTCTCCGCCGAGTCCCAGCACATCCTGCACGGGCGTCACCACGTAGCGTGCAACGGATGCCATGAGGGAGCGTACGGCCCGTTCGTGGAGCGCATCTTCCGGATGACAATCCAGGTCCAGGTAGTCGCGCGCGTAGGATTTGGCCTGGGCGACGACGCCCGCATCCTGCGTGCTGCGGGTATGATGCCACCAGCCCATGAACGTGTCGTTGTCGTGCGTTCCCGTATAGGCGACCAAGGGTTCCCGGTAATTGTGCGGCAGGAATTCGTTCTCGGGGCCGGAATCAAAGGCGAACTGCAGGATGGCCATCCCGGGAAACCCGAACTCGGTCATGAGGTCGGTCACGCCTTCGGTAATCACGCCCAGATTCTCCGCGATGAGGGGTAGCGGGCCCAACTGACGCTGCAACGCATGGAACAGGTCGGCACCCGGGCCCTGTTGCCACGTACCGTTGACCGCGGTCGGTTCGGATGCCGGCACTTCCCAGAAGGCCTCGAACCCGCGGAAATGATCGAGCCGGACCAGATCCACGAGGTCGAAGATCCGGGCCATCCGGGCCGCCCACCACGCGTAGTCGGATGCCTTCATCCGATCCCAGCGGTAGATGGGGTTTCCCCAACGCTGACCCGTCGTTGAAAAGTAATCCGGGGGCACACCCGAGACGACGGTGGCCCGCCCATCCGCGTCCAGGTGGAACAGGTCCTTGTTCGCCCACACGTCGGCCGAGTCCTGGGCCACGTAAATGGGGAGGTCTCCGAAAATGCGGATCTGACGCTCGTTGCAATACGCCTTCAACCGACGCCACTGGGCGTCGAACAGGTATTGCCAGAAGCGGTACATGTCCATCCGGTCTGCATGGCGTTCCCGGGCGGCGGCGAGCGCCTCGGCATCCCGCATGGCGAGGGGTTTGGGCCAGGACGTCCATTCCCGGAGGTCGTGCTCCTGCTTCAAGGCCTCGAAAAGGGCGTAATCGTCGAGCCAGAACGCATTCCGGGAGCAGAAGGAATGAAAGGCAGCGTGCTCACCAGGACTTCCCTGCCCGTCCCTGAACCGGATCCAGGCCTGCTCCAGGAGGCTGGCCTTGAACGATTCGACCCGCGGAAAATCCACGTGGTCCCGGAGGAATTCCGGGACCTCGTGCGGATCCAACAACCCCTCTTCAACGAGCAGTTCCGGGGATATGAACAGCGGGTTGCCCGCAAACGTCGACGGAGCGGCATAGGGCGAATAGCCGTATCCGGTCGGAACAATGGGCAGGACCTGCCAGAGCGTCTGGCCGGCCTGCTGGAGGAAGTCCGCAAACCGATAGGCTTCCGGACCCATATCGCCGGTGCCGTACGCACCAGGCAGTGACGTGATGTGCAGCAGAAGCCCGCTGGCTCGGCGTTCGGACATCCTTTTCATCAGTTTCAATTGCAGCGGCAAGTTACGTCGTAACAATCTCCCGAACGCTGGCGTAACCGGATCCATGCGCGAACTTCTGTCCATTCTTCATCCCGCAGACTACCGGTTCATGGCCGGTATCCTGGAGAGCCCCTTCAATTTGACGGACGATACGCGTCTGGAGCAGTTGACAGCAGCGCTCGAGGCAGCCGATACGCCGGAAAACCGGTCCGCCCTCGAAGCCCACTTTGAAAAGGAGTTCCGATACCTGGGCAGTTCCGATCTCATGTATGCCTTCCGAAGCCTGACCGGAAGCGAAGGCGGCGTCCCCTTCCCGGAAATCATCCGGGATGCGGCCTCCACACTGAAGGTGGAGGCACCCGCACTCGGTACCGACCGGGAGATGGTCGAGCAATTGGCCACGGATCACGCAACCGCCGCGTTCGCCAACCTGCCCCCGGAGGCCCAGCAGCAAATGCTGGAGGATCTCGGTGTGGATCGGGAAAAGGCGCAGGCTTTCCTGGCGCGTTCGGCCGGGGTTTTTGCGCTTCCCGTGCTCATTGAGGCCTTCAACGTGATCGTGGTCCAGGGACTCATCCAGACGGTGATTTTCGGAACGATCGCCCGGATCATCGGCCATCAATTGGCCGGCCGGTTGTTCTCGTTCCTTGTGGCACGCATGCCGTGGTGGGTAAGCTGGATCGGTCCTGCCGCCTGGACGCTGTCCATCGGTTGGACGGCCATCGACCTGCAGGGTCCGGCACGCCGCAAGACCGTCCCTGTGGTGTTGTACCTCGGGTTGTGTTCGCTCAGGGAGCGTACAGATCCGCCATCAGACGTTCACCCACCGGACGCGTGACATCCACCAGGATGGCCGGTGAGACCTCGCTCGCTCCGGCCGTATCCACGTAGAGGGTCTCCAGGCCCAGGCGCCGCTGGAACCACGTGGCATTCAGGGAAATCGTCTGCAACTTGTGCACGGGAATGAGCCAGGTGTGCTTGCCGAGGATGCCCCGTCGAACGGCGAATACGTCATCCGTGCGCGCCCAACCCATGTTGCGGAAGCGGGCGGCCGCGAGCGGAAACAGAAGCGGTAACACGGCCAGCGCCCACAGGGCCGGCGTCCAGAACCAGCCCACGCTGCCGCTCGCCACGACAATGAACAGCCCCCACCGGACGAGGAATCGACGCGTCGTCAGCGGTGAGACCGGCTGCCATTCGAGTTGCTCCCACGTCGAGCCCAGCGGATCTGCCACGTCGTTCAGCACATGGACCACATCACTGGCCCGCCCGAAGGGCACGGCCACATGGAATCCCGCCTCCCGCGTGTCCATCCCGATGGTCTGGAGCTCCAGACGGAACCATCCGAATTTGCGCATGAGCGGGTTCGTCCGGACAATGTAGGTCTGCACGCGACGGAGCGGAATGGTCCCCTCGGTCCGTGTCAGGAGTCCATGGCGACGATGCAATTTGCGACCGTCGCGTTCCAGCCGGAAGCCGTGGTATTTGTTGATGGTCAACAGCACCCCGGACAACCAGCCGAGCAGGACCGCCGTCAGGAAGGCAGCCAGACCGGCAAACCACGGAGACGCCTCGATTTCGGCCCGCAGCGGCTTCAGCGGGCCTCTGAGGGCATTCTCCAGGAGGATGGTCGGATCAGGATTGATGTACTGCAGGACCGAGTAGATCGCGGCCAGGTAGAGCAGCGAGAACCGGAATGCCCCGGCCAGTGCAACCTGACGTGGAGACATGTCGAACAGGGCTGGCCGAACCGGCGTTCCATGGCCATCGCCGTCGACGGGGGCATCGAACATCCCGGACGTGGCCGAATCCTCTTCCACCAGGTCTTTCTGCTTCTCCCGGATGACGGCCCGGATATCCTGGGCCTCGCCCAACAGGACAAACTCCAGTACGCCTTCGGCCTGGGACCCCCCCGCGGTGTAGATGGCCACCTTGGCCGTGCCCAGCATCCGGCTGAGCAGCCCCTGCTCGATATCGATGTTCTGGATGCGCTCAATCGGAATGTTGCGCCGACGTCGCGTGAGCACGCCCGAATGGATGATGACCTCCCGGTCCGTTATCCAATACCGGAATCGAAGATAGAAGACCGCTATCCACGGCAGGACAACAATGCCGTACAGGACCGCAATGGACAGGTTGAACCAGGTCACCGCGTCGGCACCACCCATGATGACCGGCAACAGGATGAACACCAATGCCGGCAGTGAGGTGACAAACCGGAGTACCAGGGTCAGGGGATGAAGTCGCCTGCCGTCCACCTACAGGGCCTCGTCCACAATGAATGCCTTCATGGTGTCCCTGAGATGCTCGGCAGTTTCAATGTGCAATCCCGGCACAACGACCTCACTGCTTTTCGTTCCTGCCGTGTGCACGATCAGTTTACCCAAGTCAAACTCCCGCTCAAATACGTCTTGCGAGACGTCGATATGTTGGATGCGTTTCAGTGGAACGATGGTCCGGATGCGATTGAATACGCCCCGCTCCAACAACAATTCCTCGTCCTGGAGTACGTACTTCCAGTAGCGGTAGCGCCACCGCGTGCCCCATATGACCAATCCCCCGCCGACCAGTATGGCCACGGCGGGCCAGACCCCGAACGGAACGACGCGATCGGCATCGAAAAAGTTCAGGATGTCCCAGACAATGACTCCCACGGCCACGACGCCCGCCCAGATCCCGGACTTGATCCGCCAGACCTTGACGATGGCCGGCTCCAGGGGATGCATCATCCCAATTCCCGTTTCAGGATTTCGTGGATGAACGCCGTGTTGCTCCAATAGGCCACGCGGCGGCCGTTGATGTACAGCGTCGGCGTCGCGTTCACCCGGATCTGCTCACCCGTCGCGCGATCGGCACGGACCTGCTCCCCGACTTCATCGCTCACCATGCACTCGGCGAACTCCCGCGCGTCCCAGCCCATGTCCTCGGCTATCTGGGGGAAGAGCCGGCCATTCAACTGGACCTGGTCCCGGAATACGCGATCGTGGTAGTCCCAGAAATCCCCGAAGCGTTCCGCACAGACGCCGGCACGGGCTGCATTGTCGGCGTGCACGTGCATGTCCAGCGGGTAATTCATGAAGCGGAATTGTACCTGATCGCGGAATTCAAACAGCGCCGGACGCAGGTGGAAGGCCGATACCCGACAGGCCGGGCACTGGAAGTCAGCGAATTCAACCAGGGTCACCGGTGCATCCGGCGTGCCCCAAAGCGGAGCGCGGTCCGGCACCGGAATGTCCACCGGCGTCTGCCGGAAGTGGGCATCGAGGGCGGCCGACATGTCGAATCCGGTGGTACCGGTTATGTCCCGCTCGTGGTTGATGGCGCCCGCGTAGCCGATGCCGAACACGACGATAGCGGCCACACCGACTTTCACGATGGCCGGATCGAACCGGAGACCGTCCGTCTGTCCCTGCAGGCCTTTTATCCAATCGCCGACGAACGCCCCCCACTTCTGTGGTGGATAGCCCATGCCGACACCGAGTGCAATGGCGGTCCCGAAGTTGGCCACATACATCCCGATGCAGACCAGGCAAACGACCCCCAATTCATAGAGGTGGTAGGCCTTGACGAACGTGAACAGGATGGCACCGAAGGAAAGCAGCAATGCGCCAGCAAGGAAGGGGCCCGCGCCCGATCGGCTCTTGGCCGTCGCGCCGAAAATGGCCGAAAGTCCGGCGAATGCGTAAAACAGAAATCCCCACCAGGCCACCGGCACACCCAGCATGCGCGCATAGCTCGAGGCGCTGGCCACATCGCAGTTCACCAGATCGTTCAGGGAACATCCGCTGGCCTCCACAAGACCCTGGGACGAAATCTTGAACGTCATGTTGGTGGCGTAGAGCGCCAATGCGGCCCCGATGATGGCAAAAATGGCCGCCACCCAGAGGGCTTTCTGGTTGAATTCAGGCTGGATTTCCCTGGATTTTCTGGATCGTGCAGTCATGATTCGGGTCAAGGGTTCAAGGTAAGGGGAACGGTCAGCGCAGAGAGTCCCTCCTGCGTCCAAACAACAAGCAATCGGTCCGGTCCGTACGGTGCCACTCTCGGATAGCCGGTAGCACGCGCATCCGATGCCTCGGCCAACTGCCAAGACACGGCAAGCGTTCCATCTGCACGCAGGCTGCGCATCTTCAGGCCACTTTCCAGCCAGACCACAACCATTTCGGTATCCGATGTCATGTACGAGGCCACGCGCCCTGCCGGTTTCCCGGAATCGATCCGGACAACCGGACCCGTGCCTACACGGGCCAGCACGGCAGGCTCTCCGCCGGCCGCTGTGAACCACGCCACACCGGTCGAATTGCCGTGCACCGCAAGCGAGGGGCCATTCACCGGACAGGCATTGATCATCCATCCGTCGTCGTGGACCGGCTCCGGTTCGGACCAGGCTCCATCGGCCAAGCGGGCCGCGCGGACAATATCCCGGACTTCCCCTTCCGAGCGGTCACGCCAGGCGGCCACCACGGCGCCTTCCCGGGTACGGACCATGCTCGTCGGGCAACAATCGCACGCGCGGGAATCCAGTACGGTTTCAGGGCCCAACGCACCGTCCCGGGCAATGGAGCGGGTGTGGACTTCCATTTCGCCCCGGCCGGCACCGTAGCCGGCACCGTCGAGCCAGGTGGCCACGAACGCATGGCCATCCCAGACCGCACTCAGGAATCCGTGTTCGGTCTCGGACCGGTCCTCGTGGAGCCACGCCGGCGCGGTCCAGGTACCATCGGGTCGTCGGACCGCGTATTGTATGCCGTAGGCGTACCGCCCGTCGCCCAGGCGCTGCAGCCAGTGCGCAAGCACCGTGCCGTCATCGGCGACGGTCACGGACGGGACATCGGCCCAGTTCACGAACCAGTCGGTGCCCTCGGAAATCGTTTCAGGCGGCGTCCAACCGGAGGATTCACCCGCTTTCCGCGTGGACATTCGCATCCGGGTCATGCCCTCCTCACGCTCCAGCCACGACAGATACACGGTTCCGTCGGCCGACGTCGCCAGGAACGGCGCCATGGCGGTCTCTCCGGCGGGCAGGGCTACCGTCTGCAGGTCTGCGGCTTTCCGCATCCCCTGCGCGGCTGTGGCTTGCACGGAGGCGCAGGCGACCAACCCGATCAGCAGAAGCAGCCTCACCGTCCGTACCCCAGATCGACCGCGCCCATGATGTCCGGGGCGGTCCAGTCCGGTGGCTTCATCCATTTGCCGTCGTCCCGGCGATAGCCGCCGGCTCCGAACTTGCGCAGGTTGGCGGAATCCACTTCCTGCAGGACCGGCTCGTCGTCCACACCAATGGCAATCAACGTACCTATGGTGACCACCGAGATATCGGCGCATCCGTCGACCACCATTTCGAGGTCGAATTCGCCCTCTGCATCGTACGACAAGTCATCTTCCAGGATTTCATGTCCGTTGGCGTGCACGCGCACGCCGAGCGCTTCCACGGTTTCCAGCGCTTCTTCCAGGATGAGTTTCGCGCGCAGGATGCGGGTTTCGGCGTCCGGCTCAACGGCTCCTTCCGGCGTCGCCTGGCCGGCTTTCTGCATGAATTCCTTGACGCGCTGGTAGTGGGGTGTGGGCATTCGGACAGGAGGCTGCGTTGGCAAGAATAGCGAGGGACGCCCGGCATATTCCGGGCGCGTTCAATCGGCTGGAAGATAGGCAACACTCCCCAACGGCGCATTCCGCGAACCCGGCCATATCCGCCCCATGCCGAAGATGACCCGCACCAGGATCCACAGTCCCGTTACCCACCAGATGGTGGTCAGCGACAGCGCGGGCACGGCATACAGGACAACCACCCCCACCAGCGTGGCCACCGCCGTGGCGTTGCGCAGCCACACGAAGTCTGCCGTGCCCCAGTGGATGCCGTCCGTGCCGAACGCCAATGCGTTCAACGGCTGGAACAGCAGCGCAGGCAGCCAGGCGGCCGAAAACAGGACCAACGCATTCTCGGGGACGAGCATCCGGGCCACCAGCCCCTCGCCCATCCACATGCCAAGGGCCAGGACGAGCCCGAACCCGAACGACCAGATGAGCACCACGACGGCCACCTTCCGGGCCTGCTCCCGGTCGTCCACGAAATAACCGATCAGGCTTTGCCCCGCAATCGCGAACGCATCCAGGAACAGGGCCGTGAAAATCCAGAATTGCCGGATGGCTTGATGCGCCGCCCCGGCATCGGCACCAATCCGGGTGGCCTCGCGCGTGGTGACGACCAGGAAGGCGGTAAGCAGCGCCGTCCTCAACACAATATCCCGCCCCACACGGAACAGGCGGCGGATGCGGTGCGCCGCCAGCGCCGGCCGTGCCCCCAGATCCCTGAGCGTGGCGACCAGGACCGCCACCGCCCCCGCCCATTGCGCGGCGACCGTGGCCCACGCTGCCCCCGCAATGCCGTGCTCGGGAATGAGCCACGCATCCAGCCCGATGTTCACGGCATTCAGTCCGAGGGCAATCCAGAGCGGGACACGCATGTTCTGACGGCCCCGGAGCACCCCGAATCCCGCCACCGTGAGCACGATGGCCGGGGCCCCCATCCACCGGATGGTCGTGTAGTGGATGGCGGCGTCCGCAATTTCGCCGTGGGCGCCCAGCAGGCGCACAATGGCAGGGGTCAGAGGCCACAGAAGGAGCGCGGCCACTGTGCCCAATACGAATCCGACCGCGAGCGCTTGCACGGTCACCGCGGCCCGCTCGCCCTCGTCCCCGCGACCATCCGCCTGCGCCACATCGGTTTGCGTCCCTATGCCCAGAAAGTTGAACCCCCAGAAAATGGCCGACAGGGCCATCGTTCCCACACCCAGCGCAGCCAGCTGGACGGATCCCAGGCGCGACACGAACGCCGTATCCACCAGGCCGGTCAGCGGCTCGGCGACCAGCGAGAGCAGGACCGGCAGGGAGAGCCCGACCAGCGTCCGGTGCGGGCGCTCACGGAAGGGATGATCGCGGGACATGGATTTTCTGCGGATGATTCCCGAACATGCATCAACGCCCACTCAGCCCACGCCGACATGAACGCCGCACAGAAGGTACGATGGTTCTGGATCTGGATGATGCTCCTCGTACCGGGCGTGGCCGTCGGACAGGGCCAGACGACAGCATCCGTGTCGGGCCAGGTGGTGGATGCGGCATCGGGCCTCCCGCTTGCGGGAGCGAATGTCCGTGTGGAGACGCTCGGCGGTGACTCCATAGCCGGTGCTGCCACAAACCTCGACGGGGCGTTCCGCGTGCCGCTGCCGGCCGGTCGCTACCGCGTGACGGCCACCTACATCGGGTACGAAACGTGGTCCGATTCCGTATCCACGGGCGGCCCGCCTCTTGTCATCCGCCTCGCGCCGGGAAGCGTCCGCGTGAATCCCATCACGGTATCGGCATCCCGCCGTCCGGAGCGCGTGCTGGACGCGCCTGCCGCCGTCACCATCCTGGAACCCCGGGAGCTGCAATCCCGCACGGCGCTCACGGCATCGACCCATCTGTCCTCCGTTCCGGGCGTGGACATCATCAATACCGGACTGAATCAGTCGCGCGTGGTCATCCGGGGCTTCAACGACAATCTGGCCAGCTCCCTGCTGACCCTCGTGGACCACCGGATTGCCCGCGCGCCGTCGGTCCGCCTGACCGCCATGCAGCTCATCCCGCTGATTGATGGCGACATGGAGCAGATCGAGGTGGTCTCGGGGCCCGCATCGGCGCTCTACGGCCCGAATGCCGCCAACGGCGTGGTGCACATGATGACGCGTTCTCCGTTCGATGCGCCGGGCGCTGCGGTGAGTGTCGCGGGTGGACAGCAGGACGTCATGCTGGCGTCCGTCCGATACGCCGCGCGGCTGGGCTCACGTTGGGCCTGGAAGGCATCGGCCCAGTACTATTCCGGCCGGGATTTCGAGTTCACCGATCCGCTGGAAGTCGTCCCCCGGGATTTCGGCGTCAAGAACCTGGCCCTCAGCGGCCGCGTGGATTTCCGGCCGCGGCCTGGAATGTCCCTCATCCTGAACGGGGGGCTGACACGGGGCACGAACGTTGAAATCACGCCCACTGGAGCGGCCCAGGTGAACGGGGCTCGTCTGGCCTACGGACAGCTGCGGTTCACGCAAGGGCGGT
Source organism: Rhodothermales bacterium (assembly GCA_040221055.1). Taxonomy (NCBI): domain Bacteria; kingdom Pseudomonadati; phylum Rhodothermota; class Rhodothermia; order Rhodothermales; species Rhodothermales bacterium. The sequence goes on from JAVJVN010000018.1 coordinate 146,602, forward strand.
TCTTTGCTCAAGCGTATTCCAACCGGATGAACAGCGGCGACTCGTACTTCCTGCGAACCGGCGAGGCGTTCCTGGACAAGTCCCGACTGAATGTGCTGCAAGTGCAACACCATCTGCCCGTCGGAGAGCGCCACCACCTCACCTGGGGCGCCGATCTCTTCCTGACCATGCCCGAGGGCGAAGGCACGGTCAACGGCCGCAACGAGGACCGCGACAACACGCGGGAAATCGGGCTCTATGCGCAGACCGAAACCCAAGTGACGCGCCGTTTGCAGGTCGTGGGCGCCGCCCGGCTGGACCATCACAATCACCTTGAGCGGATCACGTTCTCGCCCCGGGCCGCGCTGGTCTTCAAACCAGCTGGCGCCCACACGCTGCGCGCCACGTGGAACCTGGCCTTCGCCACACCGAAGCCGAACGACCTGTTTTCGGACGTGCTCGGCCTCCGGGACGTCTTCACGCTCGGGCGCATGGAGCCACTGCTGGGATTCCGCCCGGAAACCAACCTTCGGGTGCAGGGCATGGTGGACGGATTCTCCGTGGTCCGTTCGGCCAATGGACAACCCCGATTCCGATCGCCCTTCGCCCGACTGGATCCCCGCGGACTCCGCGAAGCGGACTGGATTGACCTGAACGACCCTGTGTTCACGAACGTCATGTGGGAGGTTGCGCGCGCATCGAGCGTCGCGGGGCTTGCGGACAACCTCGAGCAGCTCGGCCAGATACCTGCGGGCAGCGCGGCCGGCGTGAGCGCGGCGTTGGAGCGCATCCTCCCGACCACCGTCCAGAACGTGCGGAATTCCCTGCAACTCCTGGACTTGAATGCGCAGGCCTTCCAGCCCGTATCGGATGCCCGGGACTTTTCGACGCTCGACGTGACCCGCACGCGCACCGTCGAACTCGGATACAAGGGCCTGCTCGGCCGCGGACTCATTGCCCAGATCGACCTTTACTACTCGAACGTCCGGAATTTCCTGGGGCCGTTCGTGGTCGGCACACCCAACGTATTCCTGGAGTCCGCTTCGCTCAAACGGGAGCTGGATGCGGCGCTCGGACTGGCCCTGCAGGATCCCTCGAACGCCGAGGCTCGCGCCGCCCTCCTCCCCCTCGACACCCTGCCGCTGGTCGGCAACGGGGATGGCAATCCGGCCCAGGAAGCGGCGTTCCTGATTTCGACGGGCGTGGCGTCGGCCATTCCGTTCGGGACGGTCAGCGCCGCCGAGGCCTACGATCCGACCGCCGTGCTGCTGGTCCGCCAGAACTTCGGCGACCTGGACCTGTGGGGCGCGGACATGAATCTGCTTCTGTTCTTGAGCCGCTCGTTGCGCCTGGGCCTCATGTACTCCCACGTATCGGAAAACTGGTTTCCGGGCGAGTACGACCTGTCCCTGAACGCGCCCCGGCACAAGATGGGCGGCCAGGTGTCGTGGGACTGGCGATCGTTCTCGACCAACGCCCGCCTGCGCTACGTGGACGGTTTCCGTGTGAAGTCAGACGTTTACGAGGGCATGGTCGACGCCTTCTTCGTGATGGATACGGCCATAACGTACACGTTCCGGGGGCGCACGCGGGCCAACCTGACGGTCCAGAACGTGCTGGACAACCGGCACCGGGAGTTCGTGTTCGTGCCGGAGCTGGGGCGGGTCGGGGTGCTGCGGTTGACACACGAGTTCTGAGGTTGTGTTGTGGGTCCGGCGGTGCGCATTTTCGGCCTCAGACGCGCACTCTTATCCCGACGGTTTATACAATTCAATACCGTGCACGTAGGTCCGAAAATACGCACCGCCAGACCCCATCACGGAGGGTGCCGCCAGGGCGCCAATCCACGCCTGCATTCTCAACGGGGCAACCCTCATGCGTTTTCCCCGTCCTTACGGTATACTGCTCGTTCCATCTATCCAACACCGCCGAGCTCATGCTGAGGACACTTCCCTTTTTCGTCGGTGCCATGCTCCTGCTGGCATCCTGCACCACTGTCAATGTGGGCGATCCTGCCCTGACCGCATCGAAAACCTCCGGCTCGTCCGGGGCGGGTAGCGGATCCGCGGCCGCGGCGTCTGCTTCCGCCGCAGCAGCCGCAGCCGCTGCGAAGAAAGACAACCCGTTCAAGCCCTGGGCAGAGGTCACGAAAGACTCGCGCGCCATCCACGGGATGTTCAACCTGCATCTGAAACGGGACCGCACCCTGTACATCGAAGTCCAGCCGGCACAACTCGGTATGGATTTCGGATTCGTCAGCCACTTCTCGCGTGGAACAGGCGTTTTTGACATCCACGACGGCCTGTATCTGACCGATACGCGCATGTTCCGCTTCGAGCGCGTCGGAGACACCGTCTATCTGCGCCACATGAACACGCTGTTTACGGCCGACGACGGGTCCCCCCTTCGCGCATCATTGGACGAGAACGTCGGACACTCCATTGTCGCGGCATTCCCCATCCAGAGTGAGCACGACACGACGAAGGCCCTCCTGCTGGACTTCTCTTCGTTCGTGGTCTCGGATTACATGGATCTGACCGAGCGCATCAAACCGTATTTCGCCGGACGACCGGTGATGTTCGACAAGTCCCGCTCCTATGTGGACCACGCCATGGCCTTCCCGAAGAACGTGGAAATCGATGCCATGCTGACGTTCAAGCCGAACGGGGCATCCATCACGACGTCAGCTGGCGTCTCGGACCGCTCATCCATCCCGGTGGGCGTTCGATACTCCTTCTTTGCCTTGCCGGAAGATCCCATGCCACGGCGCATGGCCGATGACCGGGTTGGATACTTCACGGATGCGCAGCGGAATTTTTCGCGCGACCGCCAGGTGGATCAGATGGATCAGTACGTGAACCGGTGGCGTCTGGTCAAGAAGGACCCGTCGGCCGCCGTCTCCGATCCCGTACAGCCCATTGTCTACTTCATCGACCGGACGGTCCCCCACGAATACCGGAAATGGGTCAAGGAAGGCATTGAAGGCTGGCAGAAGGCCTACGAGGCTGCCGGATTCTCCAACGCCATCATCGCCAAGGAAGCCCCGGACGATTCCACGTGGAGCGCCGAGGATGTGCGCTACTCGACCGTCCGGTGGAGTGCGGCGCATCAGATGGGCTATGCCATCGGCCCCTCGCAGACCGACCCCCGCACCGGCGAAATCCTGAATGCCGACATCCTGCTGTCGGCAACCTTCATGGCCGGTTGGGGCGATGAGTGGCAGGATCTGGTCGGCCCGAACGGCATGTTGAACAGGATCCAGGAACTGGAAAACCAGATGCACCTGCTGTCCTCGACCGAACGGGACCGCTTCTGCATGGCCGCGTGGGGCAAGCAATTCGAGATGGGCCTGCTTGGCACCACGCTCATGGCGGACGGCGTGCTGGACCCGGTGGGTGAAGTGCCCGAGGAGTACTACGGTCCGGCCCTGCGGGACCTGGTCTATCACGAGGTCGGTCACACGCTCGGCCTTCGTCACAACTTCCGGGGATCCGGATCCATTCCGTACGACCGCATCCAGGATCCGGAATTCACCACCGAGAACGGCCTGACGCTTTCGGTCATGGATTATGCCGGAACGAACATCAACCCGGACCGGGATGCCCAGGGTGATTATGTGAACATGGAGGTGGGCTCGTATGACGTCTGGGCCATTTCCTACGGGTACACGCCCGACGCGACGCGTGCGGCGGAAATCGCCCGCCAGGCGGCCAACCCCATGCACGCCTACAACACGGACGGTGACGGCTTCGGCCAGGATCCGCTCACCAGTGTCTGGGACCTGTCCTCCGACCCCATGGCCTATTCGGAGGATCAGCGGCAGCTGGTCCAGCAAATCTGGCCGGTCATCGAGGACCGGTTGCTGGATGACAACGATGCCTACCACCGGTTGCGCGGATCCGTGAACGGACTCCTGTTCACGCAATTCCGTCAGTACTCGAATGTGGCCAAACTGGTGGGCGGCACGCACTTCGCGCGGGATCACAAGGGTGATCCGAACGGCCGGATGCCGCTGACGCCGGTGCCGGGCGCCGAACAACGCGCCGCCGTGCAGTACATCCTGTCGAATGCCCTCGACACGTCCACCCTGCCGGTATCCCAGGACCTGCTGAACAAAGTACCGCCCAGCCGGACCGACGACTGGAATTCCGGATTCGGAGTGTCCCGCTACGACCTTCCGATCTACGAGTCGGTCCAGAACCTGCAGATGTCGGCCCTGGCTGTACTCACCGATCGCAACCGCATGAGCCGGATGATCAATGCCGACCTGCGCCAGGACGATCCGTACACCGTGAACGAGTTGTTCTCAGACGTCAACCGGGCGGTCTTCGGCCAGTTCACGGGACTGGACCGCTTCCAGCGGAACCTGCAGCTGGCCTACGTGGACCACCTGTCGGGCATCATGAACAACCTCCGTCCGTCGCCCTTCGTGCCCAATGCCCCGGATGAGGCGCGCGCGCTGGCCCGCCTGGACCTGACAGAACTCGGTGAGCGGCTGGCCTCGACGACGGCTTCCGACCGGATGGACCGTGCCCACGTGCTGGAACTGGCTTCACGCGTGGAAGCTGCGTTCAACATCGACCGGGTCAGGGACGCGGAGTAAGCCGCGCGGACATCATAGTGAGAAAAGGTCAGGCCCAAGGACCTGGAGCAATCCAGTTCTTGGGCTTGGCACTTTCAAGGAGGATAGCAAGCGGGTGAGTCAAGAACGATTCAATGGTTTGAACGACGTCCTCAAAAGCCAGAGGTAAGTCGTTTTGTTGTAGCCGATTACGAAATGCATTCCACTGGACCTGCTTTTCAGTAACGAATTTTGCCTCGAACGCGCTTATCCTCAGTGAAAGCTCCGTTTCGCGATTCTTGAACGTCAAACGAATAGCCTCGGCAAGAGAGTCTCCTGCAAAATCAAACTGTCGGGAAAGCAGTCGGATGTCATAAAAATCTTTCATCCGACTGTTCACCTTCCCTAGCTTGACCATTGCCTCCAACTTTTCTGCGATTGCACTTTCCCGGCTATAGCATAGCAGTAGTGGAGGAGTGTGGTCCAAAATCGTCGGCAATTCCGATTTCTCTGCTGCGGGGTGAACGATATCGCCAAAACCGATATCAAGCTGCATGTTGACCCTGGCCGTATCCAACGTGCCATAAAAGCGAATTCTCAAACCACTGTAGTCCGCATCTTCCGTGATCTCTTCGCTCCGGATGGAATCCGGATCGAAACTAAGTCCGTCGGGCTCAACGTCAAACTGCACTACCTCCTTGACTTGAGCGACAAGGTCCGCTTTCAAATTGCTTGTCTTCCCCAACAGGTCGATATCCATGGTCGGCCTGAACTCGGAAGAACCCCATGCCCTCAGCATCAAGGCACCCTTGAGTACGAATTGATCGGCATGGGCTGACCGGGAAAGCCGGTACAGGAATCGCTCCATGGCGAAATATTGCAACAATTCCTGAAAGGGACGTCCATCATTCCTGGATCGGTCAAGGAGTCGCTGTCGGACGGATGCCGGGATATTCCGTGCCATCATTAAACGCTCGCTTCCAGGTAGGGCCGAACCACCTTATCCACACGACAGATTTCGGCATATTCAAGGAGAACACCGGGCCTGAATGGCTTTCTCGTTCTGTATAGCTTCAAGGCTTCCAGCACCGTATCCATTCCGATTTGATTGCGAAACTTGAAGCAGTCGACGACGGTCTTCTCCACATCATAAATCTTGATGGTGACGCCGTCAATTTCATGCTCCTCAATCCCGGCACGGTAGGCGCTCGCTGCGAATTTGTGAACCGTAATAGGGGGATAATCAAGAGAGGGAATGCGCGATTTCCGCGGAACCGCTATGGCGACACTTCGCGGAATCCGGGTTGTGATCTCGTGGAATGCGAGCGCCGAAACCAGACAAACGACTGCGGATGGAAAACGTAGTCCAACCGTTACCAGGTCGGGATTGCTGATGGGTGGAAGCTCCTTGAGTCGGTAAATCCCCCGGCTCACCTGTTCTATCACGCCCTTGTCTCTGAGTGAATAGAGCATATATCGACTTATTCCACGCTTCAGAGCGTCGCTCATCCGCAGCTGGCCACCACACGCGCGGAATATCTCGATTGGGTCAGTCTTCTTGTCACCCCAAGACATAATGTACCTACTTGTTCACAAGTGGATACAATATGTCTTGCCACCTGGACAAAAGCAAGCCCATACCTGAACTTACTGATCTGACCCGTCCGAGATCGTTCGGATGAATTCGATCATGCGGGCGGCAACCTGCTCCGATGTATTCGGGGACAGGATGTCGCCCGCAATGACATGCTGGTTCCGGTCCAGGGCGTGCATGACCATCATGGTATCCACGCGGGTGCTGTCCATGTCCGCCACGAGTTCGGCGGTAACGTCCGGATTCACCACACGGTCGTCCGGTGACCAGGCCACGAACACGGGCACGAGACTGGATTCCAGACCGACCTCCCGGGCCAGCTTCACAACAGCCATCATGGGCAGGAGCGCATCGGTCGGGTAGGACCGTGTCCAGTATCGTTCGTGGTCCGCGTTCGCAGGCTCCCAGCGGAAGGTATCGCCCTGCACCACATGCAGGATCTGCTTGCCCCACGGCCACAGCAGCATGTCGGCACGCGCATCATTCGGACCGAAATTCGGTGATACGAGCACGATTCCCGCCAGATTCGCTGCCAGGTCCGGCTGAGCGGCGGCCCACGCGGCAAGCGTCGCACCGGTCGACGTTCCCATGAGGACGACACGTTCCCCGATGGCCTCACCTACGGCCACGGCCTCCGTCACGTCCCGGATCCAGTCGTGGACGGTCACCTGGCCGAGTTCGTCGCCGGGCACACCATGCCCGGAAAGCCGCGTGTAGAAGAGATTGGCCCCCAGCTCCCGTGCGACGATGTCGGGCACCGGCCGGATTTCCTGCTTCGTTGCCGAAAACCCGTGGATGTAGACAATGGCGAGCGGGGTCTTGCGCCGGATGGGGGTTCCCCGTGTCGTACGCCGCGCCCATATGATTTCCTTGGCCGTGCCCGGACGCAGGCCCTCGACGGCGGCTTCGGCCTCCTCCAGATACGCCGAAACCGTGGCCGTTTCAATGACGACCGGCTCAACCGACGTGTCCACCTGGACACGAGGCCCGGCAAGGAACGCAAAAGTCAGGAAAAGGACGACGATGACGGACTTTTTCACAACGACAGAAACACGAATTGAGGCACCATCGCGGGTGCAGGATCGGGGCGTGGCGTGAATACACCCTCCCCCGTACGAACCGTTCCGTTCCGCATCGTAATTTCGCAGCCCAACCACACCCCCAGCACCATGCCGTATCGCATTGCCTTTCTGACGATGGTCACCCTGTTTCTCGCCGGATGCGCGGGAACCGAACCGGACGCTCCCCGACCCAATATCCTGTTCATCTTCAGCGACGACCACGCGTCCGCCGCTATCAGCGCATACGGCGCGGGCATGAACAACACCCCGCATATCGATCGGCTTGCCGACGAAGGCATGCTGTTCGACAACTGCCTGGTGACGAATTCCATCTGCGCACCCTCTCGGGCGACGGTGCTGACGGGCAAATATTCCCATTTGAACGGGCAGTACACGAACGCCGAGACCTTCGACGGCAGTCAAGCCACGATATCGAAGCTCCTCAAGGAGGCCGGGTACCAGACGGCCCTCATCGGCAAGTGGCACCTGAAATCCGCGCCGACCGGGTTCGATCATTACCAGGTACTCATCGGCCAGGGGCCGTATTACAATCCGCCCATCCGCACGGCCAGCGACACGACCATCATAGAAGGCTACACCACCGATATCCTGACCGATCTGACGCTGGACTGGCTCCGCGACACGCGCGACCCGGAGAAACCCTTCCTGCTCATGTACCAGCACAAGGCGCCGCACCGGAACTGGCAACCCGGGCCGGACCATCTCGAAACGTTCAGTGACACGGAGTTTCCCCTGCCGCCCACGTTCTACGATGACTACCGGAACCGATCGGACGCCCCGGGACAGGCGAACATGCGGGTCGACTCCAACCTCACGGCCTTCGATCTGAAAATCACGCCGCCCGCCCGCCTGAACGAAGAGCAGCTCGCCGCCTGGAACGCCGCCTACGAACCCCGCAACGAGGAACTCCGCCGCCGCTTCGAGGCCGGCGACGTCACCGACGAGGAGTTCGCGTTCTGGAAGTTCCAGCGGTACGTGAAGGACTACCTCCGCACCGTCCAGTCGGTGGATGACGGCGTGGGCCGCGTGCTCGACTACCTCGACGAGAACGGACTCGCCGAAAACACGATCGTGGTGTACACGTCCGACCAGGGTTGGTACCTGGGCGAGCACGGTTGGTATGACAAGCGGTGGATGTACGAACCCTCCCTCAAGACGCCGCTACTGGTGCGTTGGCCCGCCGCCGTCGCGCCCGGTTCGCGCAGTCCGCACATGGTCTCGAATCTCGATTTCGCGCCCACGTTCCTGGATGTGGCCGGCGCCCCCATACCGGAGGACATGCAGGGCCGCAGCTTCCGCACCATCCTGGAGAACGGCGACGATCCGGAATGGCGCTCGGCGTTCTACTACCATTACTATGAGTATCCGGCCTCCCATTGCGTCCGCCGCCACTATGGCGTCCGCACCGAGCGGTACAAACTCATCCACTTCTACGAGCTCGGACAGTGGGAATTGTTCGATCTGGAGTCGGATCCGCTTGAAATGACCTCGGTGTACGGACAAGCCGAGTTCGCCGATATCCAGGCGGACCTGGAGGCGCGGTTGGCCGAATTGCGCACCGCGTACGCGGTCCCGGAAGATACCCGGCCCAGTGGCGAGTGCACGATGGATGTCACCGGCTGGCAAGGCTTCGCTCCGGACGGCAGGGACCTGGGCGATGCCCCCATGCCATGACATGAATACACCAATCCTTCAGCGAACCGCTGCGGGCCGCACCGTATTTTTGCATCCCGGATCCATCCCGGATCCATCCCGATCCTTCAGCAATCATTCCTGATCTCTACGTGATCATCCCCTCCCTCTCCGCATGACTGAATTGCTTGGCGTCTGGGCTGCTAGTGTCACGCCGCTCTCCCCGGACGGTGCTCCGAACGTCCCCCTGCTCGCCGAACATACGCGTTGGTTGTTTGACCACGGGTGCCACGGCGTCGTACTGTTCGGCACCACCGGCGAAGGTCCATCCTTCTCGGTCCCGGAGCGACGCGCGACGTTGGACGGGCTGGCTGCGGCCGGAATCCCGATGGACCGGCTGCTGGTGGGGACCGGTGCCGCGGCGCTGCCCGACGCCATCGAATTGACCAGGCACGCCTCCAACATGGGTGTCGCGGGCGCCCTTCTCCTGCCGCCGTTCTACTTCAAGACGGTGAGCGAAGACGGCCTGTTCGCCTCCGTGAAAGGCGTGGTGGAAGGGCTCGGCGGTGACTCCATCCGGATGGTCCTGTATCACTTTCCGCGCATGGCCGGCGTGGGGTTCTCCCCCGGACTGGTTGAGCGGCTGAAGACCGCATGGCCGGACCATATTGCCGGGATCAAGGACTCCTCCGGCGATGCCGACAACCTGACCTCCCTGTGCAAGCAGGTGGATGACCTCGCCGTATTCGCGGGCTCCGAGGCCCTCCTTCCTTATGCCCTGAACGAAGGCGGCGTCGGATGCATTTCGGCCACCGCCAACGTGACCAGCCGGCTCATCCGGGCGTTCTACGACGGCGATAACAGCCTGGGCGACCAGATGATCAGGACGCGCAAGGGCCTGGACGCCCTGCCGTTCGTGTCTACCATGAAGCTGCTTCTGGGACGCCACCACAAGAACACGGAATGGAACCGCGTGCGGGCGCCCCTCATGGAGCTCACGGCCCGTCAGCAACATCAACTGGAGCAGAGTTTGGAATCGATAGGTGCGTTGCCGAATTTCGTGTGATCCCACTCCACGTTACCCGGCTTCCGCATGTCCCGTCTTCTCCTCCTTTGCTCCACCCTTTTCCTGGCCTTCGGCGCCGTGACACCCGTTTCGGCCCAACATGAGGAGGCGCACGCCGACCATACCGCGCCACTCGGCTTCACCACGCACGAAGCCACGCACAACCAGCACGAAGCAGAGCGCATGCTGGACGCCTCGATAGACGTGGACAATCTCCGCAACTGGATGCGCCACATGACCTCCGAGGCGCAGTACACGGGATCTCCGAAGAGCAAGGCCAACGCCGAGTTCGTAGCGGACCTGTTCAGGGACTGGGGATACGACGTGGAGATCGAGGTCTTCCATGTGCTCTTTCCCACCCCCCGCGAACGTGTGGTAGAGCTCGTGGTCCCGGAACGCCGCCAGCTGGTCCTGGAAGAACCTGAAATTCCAGGGGATGCGTCGACCGCCAATCACACCAACAAGCTGCCTCCGTTCAATGCCTACTCGGCAGACGGGGACGTAGAGGCTGAGCTGGTCTATGTGAACCAGGGTTTGCCGGCGGACTACGAAGAACTGGCCCGACGCGGCATATCGGTCGAAGGCAAGATCGTGATTGCCCGGTACGGCGGCTCGTGGCGCGGCATAAAGCCCAAGGTCGCGTTTGAAAACGGGGCCATAGGATGCATCATGTATTCCGATCCGCGCGATGACGGCTACTGGCAGGGTGATGTCTATCCCGAGGGTCCATACCGCATGGGGCTGGGTACACAGAGCGGCAGTGTGGCCGACATGCCTGTTTTCCCCGGCGATCCGCTGACCCCGTTTGTCGGAGCCAAGGAGGATACGCCTCGGTTGTCGCTCGAGGAAGCCCCGACCCTCATGCAGATCCCGGTGTTGCCCATTTCCTACGACGATGCGCTGCCGCTGCTGGCGGCGCTCGAAGGACCCGTGGCTCCGCCCTCTTTCCGCGGCGCGCTGCCCATTACGTACCACCTGGGGCCGGGACCGGCCCGGGTCCGGATGAAGCTGTCGTTCAACTGGGACATCGTGCCCGCCTACAACGTGATTGCGCGATTGCCGGGATCTGAATTCCCGGACCAGTGGGTCATGCGCGGAAATCACCGCGATGCCTGGGTTTTCGGCGCATCGGATCCGATTTCAGGAACGGTCGCCATGCTGGAGGAGGCCCGCGCCATCGGGGAATTGGCCCGCGCCGGGCATCGACCGAAACGAACCGTCGTATTTGCATCCTGGGATGCCGAAGAGCCGGGACTGCTGGGATCGACCGAGTGGGCCGAATACCATGCCGACGAACTGCGGGAAAAGCTTGTGGCGTACATCAACACCGACGGCACCGGGCGCGGCTTCCTGGGCATGGGCGGATCGCACACGCTCGAGCCGTTCATCAACCAGATTGCAGCCGATGTGCCCGATCCGCGGGCGGACGGCGTTTCCCTCCAGGATCGCGTGCGTGCACGGGCGCGTTTGACGGACCCCGCAACACCCCGGACCGGCGACCTCCCGATTTCGCCGCTCGGATCGGGCTCCGACTACACCCCGTTCCTGCAGCATCTGGGCATCGCCTCCCTGAACCTGGGTTTCGGAGGCGAGTCGGGTGGCGGATCGTACCATTCGACCTACGACACGTTCGAGCACTACACCCGCTTCATCGATCCGGACTTCGTGTATACGGCAACGTTGCCGAAGGTCGCCGGCCGGGCCACGTTGCGCCTGGCCAACGCCGACGTGCTGCCCTTCCGGTTCGGGCCGTTCTCCGAACGGGTGGCTGAATACGCCACAGAAGTGCAATCGCTGGCCGAAACCATGCGCGTCGAGACGCAGCGGCACAATGCCATGGTGGACGAAGGTACGTTCGGGGTGGCCGCCGACCCCCTTGAGGGCTTCATGCTGCCGGAGGCGAAGCCCGAAGTGCCGCACATTGCGTTCGCGCCCCTGCTCAACGCCATTGACGCGCTCAAGGATGCGGCCGGTGCCGCGGACACCGCCGTAGCCGCCGCGGCCGGGAATCCCGAACGCCTCGAGGAATTGAATCGTGGCCTGTACCGGACGGAGCGTGCCATGACCAGCGAAACCGGTCTGCCGCGCCGCCCCTGGTTCCGCCACCAGATCTATGCGCCGGGACTCTACACGGGGTATGGCGTGAAGACACTGCCGGGTGTCCGCGAAGCCATCGAGGAGCGGTACTGGGAAGAAGCCGACCGGGAAATCAACCGGCTTGCAGGGACACTTCGGGCACTGGCTGCTGAACTGAGAGCGGTAGCCGGACCGTAAACGTGCTGCCTTCCCCTTTCGTGCTCCGGACATCCATGCTGCCATCCATCTTTCCGACGAGGCGCTGACAGATGGCGAGGCCCAGACCCACGCCTTCGTGCGTGCGGGAAAGGCCACGCGATTCCTGCTGATACTCATCGAAAATCCGGGGCAGGAATCCGGCGTCAATGCCCACGCCGGTATCCTCGACCTCGATCTGGAAACAGGCCTCATCGCTTCCCACACGAACCGCTATGTGCCCTTCGTCGGTGAACTTGATGGCATTGTGCAACAAATTCGTCAGGATCCGCGATACGGCACCCTCGTCCACATGGGCCCATATCTCGGGAGCTCCCGCGACGACGTCGACGCGGAGCCCTTTTTCGGCAATCCGGCGACTGAACAACTGAACCAGATCCCGGGCCAGCTGGACCACATCCACGGATTGCCCCTCCAGCTGCAACGCTCCGGATTCCAATTGCGCCAAGGCCAATACGGAGTCGAGTGTCAACTGAAGGCGATCGCCTCCTTGCCGGATGACCGATGCCAATTCCCGGAGTTCACCCTCGGTCTCCTCCATCAGTACGTCGGCGAACCCGATGATGCTGGACAGCGGCGTGCGCAATTCGTGGCTCATGTTCGCCAGGATGGCTGATTTCAGCCGGGCCACTTCTTCTGCCGCCTCCTTCGCCTTGTGAAGACCGGTTACGTCCACCAGGATGCCCGTCAAGAGGGTTTCGTCACCCGAATGACCCACAATGCGCACAAGGTCACGGATCCAGATCATGCCGCCATCCCGCGTCCGCATGCGGTATTCCAGAGCATGGTCCTGGCCAAGGCTGGTCGAGAGCTGACAACTCTGAACGACCCGATCCCGATCGTCCTCGTGGATTGCGCGGACCCAGTGTCCGGCATCGTCCACCCACTCCTCCGGCTCGTATCCCAAAAGGCTGCGAACCCGGTCCGATACGAAGGTGAACGCCGTTCGGCCGGTACGCACGTCCATACGGGCCTCCCAGACGATCGCGTCAAGTTGATTCACGAGCCCCTGGAACCGATCCTCGGCCTGTTTACGCTCGGAAATGTCGGTCAACATGCCGATGGCACCCGCAAAATTGCCGGTGTCATCATGGAAAGGGCTGGCCGTGACCAGCGTCCACAGCACGTCGCCGGACTTGGTCAGGAAACGAAGGTCATAGGTTTCCTTGACGCCCCGTTTCCGCTCGGAGAATTTGGATTCATTGCGGGACCGATCCTCGGAATGGATGAATTCACTGACTCGGCGACCCATGAGTTCACTGGCCGAATAGCCGAGCATTTCGGAAATCCGGGCATTTACGAAACTGGTCTTCGCGTTGGCATCCACCAGCCAGATGCCCTCGTTCGTTGTGTCGACGATGGCGCGATACTTCGAGTCCCCATCCACCATCACGGCCGTTCCCGCGAACACTCCGTCGTCCCGCCACAGGGGTCGGAACGTCAGCAGCACATTCCGCTCAGTCCCGTCCGCGGCCAGGATGGACCGTAGGCGGGTCTGGGTTTCTCCCCGCTCCATAAGGCCGGAAAATTCATCCCCGGGAATGTCCGGAAGCACCAGTGACAGCGGTTGACCGACTATCGCTCGGGCCGACCAGCCAAGCACGGCTTCAGCCGCACGGTTCCATACGGAAATGACCTGCCGCGTATCCACAACGAAAACGGCCTGGCCGATCGCATTCAGCAGGAGATGTTCCATTCCGATCAGGATTCGAGTACAACGGGGACGGATTTGAACGCCGGGGTTCGACTTCGTGTATCGACAATCCTGTCCAAAAGTATATTCGATTCCGGAAAATACATGGCCGCGGCACCCGGACGGATGCGGTCGAACACGGAAACCCGGATGTTGGGCATGGTGCCTGCGGGGCCGTTCACGCGCACACGCTGACCGTCCCGGAGTCCTTGCGCGGCGGCGGTATCAGGATGAACCAGGATCACGTCGCGGGCGGTCTGTCCCCGATACAGGTCCTCCTCCTCATACACCACGGTGTTGAATTGCCCCTCGCTCCGGATGGTCATGAGCGTGAGCGTGCCATCATCGGCCGACGGTGGTTCAGGAAGTGGATGTACCAGCAAGCGGGCCTTTCCGTCCGGCGTAGGGAAACCCGGCGTATGGAAGGTTCGGCCGGCAATCTGGAATTCCTCCTTCGTGGTGTCGATGTCCGCAATGGCTCCGTAACCCGGCACGATCGTTCCTATGAGACGGCGGATGCCCTCCGTGCTGCCGAGCGTCGTCCAATCCAATCGTTCGGCTCCGGGGACCCACGGATGGGCCGAGCCCATGGATGCACCGAGTGTGGCAATGACATCTGTTTCAGGGCGTGCACCTGCAATACGGGCCGGGCCGCCATCCGACATGCGAACGTAGTTGAACATGGACTCCTGGGTGGTCGGCTCGGGCTCCTCGTCCCAGGCCAGGACCGGCAGGATCCAGGTGTCTTTTCCGGTGCCGTGCGCGTGTCCGGTATTCAGGGTCGTGCTCAGATATACCACGGTCTCCACCTGTTGCAGGGCCTGCGCGGCAAATGCGGAATCCGGATTCGAACCGTACAGGTTGCCGCCCAGGCACAGCGCAAACCGCATGTGTCCCTCGGCCGCGGCCTCCATACAGGCCAGGGTGTCACGGCCGGGCCGCGTGGGCAGTTGGATTCCCAGGTGCTCCTCCATGCCGTCGAAGATCTGTTTTTTCAGCTCGGGCGTCACGCCCATGGATCCCATGCCCTGCACGTTGGAATGTCCCCGGATGGGCATGAGTCCCGCGCCGGGCTTGCCTACCATGCCCCGGATGAGGGCCAGGTTGGCCATGGCCTGCACGCTGGCCGTTCCATGGGTATGATGCGTGATCCCCATCGCCCAGCTGAACACCACCCGCTCGGCGGTTGCATAGTCGGAGGCCGTCGCCAGGATCTCTTCCCGGCTCACGCCACTCGATGCCTCGATATCGGTCCAGGACAGGCGTTCCACATGCGCACGGAAAGCCTTGGGGGATGCACACCATCCATCCAGGAATGCCTGGTCTTCGGCGCCCATCTCGAACACGGCCTTCGCCAGGCCCGTGAAAAAGGCCAGATCGCCGCCGGGACGCGGTTGTACGAACCGTGAGGCCACGCGCGTGCCGAACAGCATGCTCCGGATATCGCTGGGCACCTTGAACCGCTCGAGTCCCGGTTCACGTACGGGGTTCACCACAATAACCTTCCCCCCGCGCCGTCGAAGGTGCATGAGGGAGGTCATGAGCCGCGGATGGTTGCTGGCCGGATTCGCCCCGACGACGAACACCAGATCCGCCTTGTCCAGATCCTCCAGCACGACCGTCGCCGTTCCGGTCCCCAGACTGCCCGACAAACCTACACCACTCGCTTGGTGGCAATAGAAGCTGCAATTGTTGACGTTGTTGGTGCCGTAAGCCCGGGCCAGCAATTGCAACAGGAAACCGGCCTCGTTGCTGGAGCGACCCGAAAAGTAGAAGAAACTTTCGTCGGGCGGCGTCGCGGCCAGTTTCTCGGCGATGGCCTCCAGCGCCTCGTCCCAGGAGACGGGTGCATAACGCGACTGGCCCGCCCGGCGTACCACCGGGCGGGCCAGTCGGCCTGCATGTTCCAATTGCCGCGGCGACAGGCTCCGCAGCCGGTCCACCGGATGCGTTGCCCAGAAGGCGTCCGGAATGGCCGATTGCATGTCCGACACCATGGCCTGGAGGCTCTTCTTGCACACTTCAGGGAAATGTCCAGCCTCATTCACCATGCCACCGGACTGCCCGCCCATGCCCAGTGCACAGGTCTTGCACGCGTTGCGCGTGCGCATGGCTTTCCAGAGGGATCGGAGGCCTCCGGCCTCACCGGCCTTGCGGAAGGTATAGGCCAGCGCCTGCCACCCGCCGCCTGAAGTCGGACTATTTCCCGGTGTACTTGGCCACATCCACCTTGTAGTCACGGACGAATTTGGCAACAATCGGGGACTTTGAATTCAGCCATTCCGGATTGATCATCTTGGCAGAGAGTGCCTTGGCGTCATCAATCTTTCCATCCACCCGGATTTTGTCGAATGCCTTGATGGTGCGCGCCTTGCGTCCATCCACGCCCTTGCCATTCAGGATATACTTGTCGGGCGTGTTGCTCTTGCGAACCGACTTCTTTTTCGCTCCACCGGACTTCCTGGCCGTGGACTTGGGTTTGGCTCCGAACAATTCCTCGACACTGGTTCCAGCATCGGCACACATCTTCTCAATTTTCTTCCGCAGTTGTTTGTGCGTACGTTCCCGCAATTTCTTGAGCTGCTGCTCAATCTTTGCGCGTTCTTTTTCCACGCTGGTCTTCTGCTCTATCAGCTCCTGGAGGTTTTCCATCATGACGGTCGGGTTTTGGGAATTAAAATGTGAACATTCATGTTCATCCCGCCAAGATAATTGCATGCACCTGGATTAACAGGAGTGTGAACCTTTAATTCACACTATCTGCCAAAACGGGCTGTGTCCATGCCATTTCAACTTCCCGATCATGATTAGGGTTGATTTTCGGGGTATCTGAAACAATTCTGGCCCGCACAAACATTTCGGATCCATCAAATGAATATGTGGCCGAAATGCCAACGGTTGAATGCAATACGATTCCGATATCGTCGCTGAATGTTGTGGTCAGCAGATTGCCTTCGGCATCGTATACGGATTCAGCGCCGGGATCATGGTCCACCCGCGTACCCAGGAACTCTATGCGGTAGGAAACACCATCTTCCGGCTCTATTTCGACACTGTACAGGCCACCACCGGCACGGACATCTTTCAATTCGACACCGGTGGACGCGTAGAATGCACCATTCTCCATGGCGGAAAGCAGGGCTTCAGGAGCACGTTCCGACGCCCGCACCATCACCCAACCGCGGCCAACGTTTGCTCGATTCATGGCTGTTTCGTGGTAATTGTGCGCATCATCCACCGCCAGACCGAACATCAACGGACGTCCATCACGGACGCGGATGGTGTTGACCACATCCCACATCCGCTCGGTGCCCATGCGCAGGGAATCGCCATTGTTGTTCACCAGGGGGTGACCATTGTAGACTTCAAAGAAGCGTTCGCCGTCAATGACCGCCAATTCTTCCGCAAGCACAGCCCAACCGAAATTGGGATGATTGATGTGTGGAAACATGGTCACACCCAACCGATCCCGTTGCTCAAGAACCCGGTTCACATTGGCCTGCATGACCTCCACGACACTCCTGAGGGTGTCTCCTGCCGATTCCGCCTCCCTGCCGGCCGGATGAATGTATTCCTGCAGGTTGGTGGCGTTCACATGGATGGGTTTGCGCCCGAACCGGTCTGATATTTCCTCGGCCTGAATGAGCAACATCCGTTCGGAAAACCGGGATCGGTACTCCGAAAACGTCTTGAGACGTACCTGGAGCGTCGTATCGACCTGGCGGGTTTCCACCCATTCCTCACCGAACGCGGCCAGATACCGATCGAAAATCGGGCGGCGCAGTGCATTGATGTCCATCCAGCGCGCCGTATCGGCCGCCATGGTATTGTGATCGGAAATGGCCAGGAAGTCATAGCCATTGTCTGCATACCATTGTGCAATAGACTCCGGAAAATCATCCCCGTCGCTCCAGAACGAGTGCGTGTGCAGATTGCCCTTGAACCATGTGGCGGGCGGTTCCGGATTGGTGCATCCAGACACAAAAACGGGTATGCAAAGCAAAAAAAGGAATAGGGCAGGAAATCCGGCGGTACGCATGGTGGGGTTTCAGGGATGATTGATCTTTGGGATGATACCGATTGTCGTATCTTCCGACACATCTTTTTTGTCCCTCAGTCCACCCTGTTTTTGTGCCCCACATCCTTTCCGTCGTCGGTGCCCGACCCAATTTCATGAAAGTCGCGGCGCTGGATGCCGCGTTCCGCACCCAATCCGCCATTCGGCACAGCATTGTCCACACCGGACAGCACTACGACGAAAAGATGAGTGACATCTTTTTCCGGGAGATGGCGCTTCCCGAACCGGATGTGTTCATGGGCGTCGGAGGGGGCAGTCATGCCAGGCAGACGGCCGCCATCATGCAGGCGTTCGAGGACGTGGTCCTGGAAATGGCCCCGGACGCCGTGCTCGTGGTGGGCGATGTCAATTCCACCATGGCCTGTTCCCTGGTCGCCTCGAAACTGCATGTCCCCATTGTCCATGTGGAAGCCGGTCTGCGGTCCGGTGACCGCGGCATGCCGGAGGAAATCAACCGTATTGTGACGGACGCCATTGCCGATGTCCTGTATGTCAGCGATCCGTCCGGCATGGACTTCCTTGAAGCGGAAGGCGTGCCGGCCAGCAAGGTGCACTTCGTGGGCAACGTGATGATCGATTCGCTCCATCGCTACCGGCCCCTGGCCGACGCCCGCCCCGTCCTGGACGACTGGGCACTGTCTCCCGGCGGATACATCCTGCTGACCCTGCATCGTCCCGCCACGGTGGACAGCGCAGACGGCCTGGCCCGGATGGCCGGCGTATTCGAGGCGCTCGCGGGTGAATGGCCCGATCAGCCCCTCGTGTTCCCCATCCATCCCCGGACCCGGGCCAACATGGAACGGTTCGGCCTGGCCGATCGGTTCGCCGCCATCCGTACGCTGCAGCTGCACGAACCGGTGGGCTACCTGGATTTCCTGAAGCTGCAATCGGCCGCGCGCTTCATCGTGACGGACTCCGGTGGCATCCAGGAGGAGAGCACCATCCTGGAGGTACCGTGCCTGACGCTTCGCCCCAATACGGAGCGCCCCGTCACCATCACCCATGGAACGAACGTGTTGCTGCCGCCCGACACCCCCGACCTGGCCGGGCGCGTCCTGGCCTACGTCCGCGAGGCGAACGAGGGACGCTGGAAAACGGCGCAGCCCATTGACGGGTGGGATGGTCACGCCGCCGAGCGGATTGCCGCGGACCTGCTGACCCGGTTCTGACGCGCCGGTTCTGACGCCCCGACTACTCACCCATCCGCCTACCCGGCCCTACCAGCCCTCCGGACGGAAGAACTCCCCCTGCCCATCCTCCATCCGGTCCGGAAACTGACACCGGGACAGGTTTTTCCGGGTAATGGATCGAATGAAGTCGGCGTTCCGCTCAATGTCCTTCACCGGATGGGTATGCGGATTCAGTACCCCGATCTTCAGGCCGATCTCGCGACGGATGATCTTGAGGGGTTCGGCCAGGTCGGAATCATTGGACATGAGCACGCCCACGTCAAATGCATCCATATGGGCATCGTGCACCATGTGGGAAGCCAGGTTCACATCCGTCCGCTTTTCCTCCGTCTTGAGTACCTCGGCCGTCGTGACATCGTCCGACTCCGGGTGTGCCAGGGGCAGCCGGGTAACGTGCGTGCGGAACTGGCCGAACTGAAGTTCAACCGAGGGCAGTGTCCGGAGCGCCCGGAGGTATGTCCGTTGCCGGGCAGGGCGCAACCCGTCATCCCCGCGGTCCTCCAGCAAAGCCGTGTAGTACTTTATGCGCACCACATCGTACTCGTGGAGCATGTCCGCGCAAAGCGCCTCCAGGTCCAGCCATTTGAAGGAGGTTCGGCTGAGGGCACCGTAAAACAGGTTCCAGGCATCTATGTAGACTACAGCTCGCATTCGGGTGGTGCTCATGCGGGTAATATATGCCATCTTGTCGCCGCCTGACGTAGTTTGCGCCATGCATTTCATCCGCACCCTTTTACTCAGCCCCCGCTTCCTCTCGGCGTTTTTCCTCGCGGTGGTGTTCGCGGCTCCGACCCAGGCCCAGAAGGACGGCCTCCTCCAGCCCGGCGATGACATCCACCGCTTCCTGGAGCGGATGCAGACCGCAGGCTTGCTGAATGGGGCCCATCTCTCCCATCGGCCCCTCTCGGCCTATGAGGCCCGCGGGTATCTGGACCAGGTTTCGGACGCCGATTCGGGGAATGCGCTCAGCTCCGTGGACCGGACCTTGCTGGCCCGCTACCGGGACCTCGACCCCACATGGCGCAACGACCTCTTCGGCGCGGAGAGCTCGGACACGCTCGGCGGTCGCACCGACTGGGCCGTCCAGATCAACCCCCTGCTGAATATGTCGGCCGGGCGCGCATTCCTGGTGAGCGAAGAGGATCCCGCATTGCCCATTACCGGCAATTCCTTCCGGAATGTCTGGCAGAACTCCCGGGGCGCCCGCCTGTCGGGACACATCGGCCCATATCTGTTCTTCGAGGGTCGGCTGACCGAAAACCAACGCCAACCGCTCATCAACCGCCTTCGGGACAGCTCGGCGCCGGGACTGCCCAGCGTACAATTCAAGAACGGCGACACGTACGACTGGATGGATTCCCAGGGCATGATCGGCCTCCGGACCAATCATTTCGAAGTCCGGTTCGGCCGCGACCGGAACCTGTGGGGCACGGGCACATCCTCCACCATGCTGTCCGACTTCCCGACCGCATACGACCAGGTCCAGATCCGGACGAGCGTATGGCGTCTGCAGTATACCAACCTGTTTGCGGCCCTGGCAGTGACGGGCGCCGGTACACCCACTGGATTCCGCCCGCGCAAATACTCGGCCATGCATCGCCTGGCCATCCGGATTACGGACCGGATTGAAGTCGGTCTGTTCGAGACCGTCGTCTTCGCCACCGACTCCCTGGGCACGCGCGACCGGTTCGACTTGGCCTACGCCAATCCCATCATCCTGTACCGGGCCGCCGAGCGCGACCGGGGGTCACCGGACAATGTGCTCATTGGCCTGTCGGGCTCCTGGCGGCCGGTGGACAACGTGCGCCTGTACGGGGAGTTCATGCTGGATGAATTCGCCAGCTCGTTCTTCGGAGAGGAATGGTGGGCCAACAAGTGGGCCTGGATGACCGGCGTCCACGTGACGAACCTGCCGTTGGAACGACTGGACCTGCGGGCCGAAGTGGCACGCATCCGCCCCTTCATGTATGCCCATAAGGGGGACTACAACGCGTTCACCCATTTCGGGGATGGCCTCGGGCATCCCGCGGGCGCCAACGCCATCGAATTCGACCTGCGTGCGCACTACACGGCTACGGCGCGGCTCGCCCTGTCGGGCTCAGCGCGCCTGCACCGCCAGGGCATGGACCTGCCCGGCGAGAACATGGGCGCCGACCCCACCCGCAGCTACCAGACCCGCTTGCGCGACTTCGGCCACACCTTTCTGCAAGGCGACCTTGCGGAAACGATGGACCTCCAGGGCTCGGCGCACTGGAATGTCTGGTCGGATCTGGTCCTGGATGCAGGCGTTCGGGTCTACCGTACATCGCGTGAAAGCACCGGCAGTGCCACCTGGCTGCTGCCTGAAGTCGCCGTGCGCTGGGGCATCCCGCTGAATCATCGCATCCATTGAATTATTGAAATGAAAAAAGCTCTCATTACAGGCGTCACCGGACAGGACGGCGCGTATCTTGCCGAACTGCTCCTCGAAAAGGGCTACGAGGTCCATGGCGTCAAGCGGCGATCCAGCTCATTCAACACGGGGCGCATCGATCATCTCTACCAGGATCCCCACAACCCGGATCAGCGGTTCATCCTGCATTACGGCGACCTGACCGACTCGACGAACATCATCCGGATTGTCCAGGAAGTCCAACCCGACGAAATCTACAACCTGGGGGCCCAGAGCCACGTCCAGGTCAGCTTCGAGACCCCCGAGTACACGGCCAACTCCGACGCGGTCGGCGTGCTTCGCATATTGGAAGCCATCCGGATCCTCGGCCTCCAGGAAAAGACCCGGTTCTACCAGGCCTCCACGTCCGAGCTGTTCGGACTCGTCCAGGAAGTGCCGCAGAAGGAAACCACGCCGTTCTACCCCCGCAGTCCGTACGGTGTCGCCAAACTCTACGGCTACTGGATTACGGTCAACTACCGGGAAGCCTACGGCATGTACGCCTGCAACGGCATCCTCTTCAACCACGAGAGCCCCATCCGCGGCGAGACCTTCGTTACGCGCAAGATCACCCGGGCTGCGGTCAACATTTCGCTCGGCCGTCAGGACTGCCTGTACCTCGGCAACCTGGACGCCAAGCGCGACTGGGGTCACGCCAAGGACTACGTGCGTGGCATGTGGCTGATGGTCCAGCAGGACACTCCACAGGATTATGTCCTGGCCACGGGCGAGACGCATACGGTCCGCTCCTTCTGCGACAGTGCGTTTGCGGCGGCCGGCATGAAGATCACGTGGGAGGGCTCCGGTGTCGACGAAGTCGGTGTGGATTCCGCCACCGGAAAGCGTGTCGTTGCCGTTGATCCCCGATATTTCCGCCCGACAGAAGTCGACCTGCTCATTGGCGATGCCTCCAAGGCCCGGCAGGAGCTCGGCTGGGTGCCGGAATACACCCTGCAGGAAATGATCCAGGAAATGGTCGAAAGCGACCTAAAAAACGCGTCCAAATGAACATCGGCATTGTAGGAACCGGATACGTCGGCCTTGTCACGGGCACGTGTTTCGCGGAAATGGGATACGACGTGACCTGCGTCGACATCGATCCGGCGAAAGTGGAAAAATTGTCGGCCGGAACGCCGACCATCTTCGAAACCGGCCTCGAACTGCTGCTGAAGCGCAACATCAAGGAAGGCCGGTTGTCCTTCACGACGCAGCTGGCCGATGCGGCAATGTCCTGCAAGGTGCTGTTTTTTGCCCTCCCTACCCCGCCCGGCGGTGACGGCGAGGCCGATCTGTCGTACGTGGAGGGAGCCGCCCGGGATCTGGGACGCATCTGGAACGAGTCCGGATTCGACGGCTACTGCGTGGTGGTCAACAAGTCGACCGTACCGGTCGGCACGGCCGACCGGGTGCGCGGCATCCTTGAGGAAGCCGGCCACGTGGCCGGGGCCCGATTCGACGTCGTATCGAACCCCGAATTCCTGCGCGAAGGCGTCGCTATCGCTGACTTCATGAAGCCCGAGCGGATTGTCGTGGGTACGTCGTCACAGGCCGCCGAGGACATCATGCGCAGCATCTACGAGCCCTTCGTGCGCCAGGGCAATCCCATCCTGATCATGGACGAACGGTCCTCGGAAATGACCAAGTACGCCGCCAACTCCTTCCTGGCCACCAAGATATCGTTCATCAACGAGGTCGCGAACCTGTGCGAGCGCGTGGGCGCGAACGTGGACCACGTGCGCCAGGGCATCGGCACCGATTCGCGCATTGGCAACCTCTTCCTGTATCCCGGCGTCGGCTTCGGCGGCAGTTGCTTCCCGAAGGATGTCCAGGCATTGCATCGTACATCCCGCCAGAACGGATACGATTTCCGCATCCTGGATGCCGTGCTCGAAGTCAACGACCGTCAGCGCCACCGTCTCTCGAAGGCCATCATCGACCGCTTCGGCGGATCCCTGGCCGGTCGTACCATCGCGGTCTGGGGCCTGGCCTTCAAAGCCCGGACCGACGATGTCCGCGAGTCCCCGGCCCATTACATCATCCGGGACCTGTTGGATGCGGGCGCGCGGGTAAAAGCGTTCGATCCGGAAGCCATGGACACCACGCGCGCCGTATTCGGGGATGCGATTGCCTACGGCGACGAGCCCTACGCGGTCCTCGAGGGGGCCGATGCGCTCGCCATCTGCACCGAGTGGCATGAATTCCGCCGTCCGGACTTCGACGAAGTCAAGGCACTGCTGAAAGCACCCATGGTGTTCGACGGCCGAAACCTCTACAAGCCCGAGCGCATGCGCGCCATGGGCTTCGAGTACACCTCCATCGGGCGGCCCTAGGTCAGCCTCATTAAGGCTGAACCTGTCTCTCGCACCTCCCTTCGGTACCGATGGTCGATAAATGGCGCGAAAGCGCGGCGTAGTGCAGGAAAACGCGTCAGAAAGTCGATTTTTGGACGATCAAGCCTGTTTTTGCGCGCAATACCGACTGAACCGGCCCTCCTGGGTGGCGTGAAAGGCCCGTAAACTGGCGTATGTACCGCAGTTCCTGGCGCGAAACCCAACCTATCTGGCACGTTTCTCGTCATACTTGGCACGTATGCAGGATACGCGGGGAAGCGCCAAACAGGGCACGCCCCCTGACTGTAGCGGCCGAAGACGTCTTTCCTTTGGTCGCCGAAGGCATCTTTCCTTTGGTCGCCGAAGTCGTCGGTCCTTTGATCGCCGAATGCACCCTTACTTCTGTTGCCCTCGCCACGCACGGATCTTGTTAAACGCGCCACATTTACAGATTTTCGCGCCACATTTCGAACGACTTGCGCCAACTTCAATGTATTGTGTGCCAAATAAGATGACGTTCGCGCCAACTTTTTCGGGCGGATCCACGGCCAATGAACGACATCGTAACATCGGTGGTCAATTGGGACTCGCTGGTCCCAAAGCTCCCGACGGGCAATGTTCGTTTCCAGGGCATACAGGCTGTTTTTCAGGACCCTGGTCGTGCCGTATCGGGATTCATCGAGTAGAAAACCCATGAGCGCGTCCTGGGTATGCCCGAGAGGTATCGTTTCGAGCCAATTAGAGGGCTACGCAATGGAAGGGGCTCGCGGAGAAAGGATCAACCTGCGAACTGAGTGAACCTGAAAGCCACGCGAATTCACCGCCGTACATAGCGTCGTCTGGGCTGGCCGTCTGGATCCCAAGGCGGCAGGTATCTGATAAGCCTACGCCGGGAGACTGTGGATGGGGTGCAGGGAGCGAATGAGGTGGATAGCGCGGACGTTCCGGATGAACCCACGGCACGGGAACGCCGCGCAATGCGCAGTTCGCCCTGAAGCATGCGCAAGATGACGCGTTCATAGCACGGGTGCAATGGAGAACGCTCCGACCACTTCAAATTCCATCGCGCCCATTTCGCTCGGTCGTCGATTGAATTCTCCCAGGCCTCATCCAGGAGTTTTCGAGCGGCATCGCTTAGTTCATAGACCGTCGCTCTCGTTTTGCCGGAGCGCTTCAGGATTCCCATCTCGACCAGAATACCCAGCCATCGCGAAAGCGTCCTGACCGGAACCAGCTTGACGTAGATAAATACGGCGCGCACGCTTTTCACACCCATGGGCTCTACATGGGCCATGAAACTCCGGATGAGCCAGTAAAAGGGGTGTGCGTCCATGTCCAACAAGACACGGCGCGGAACACTTCGCAACCTTCAGAGCCGACGGAACGCGCCTCAGCGCATGCTGTGAACCAATTCGATGGAGGGGCGGGCCGCTTCCAGGCCGAATCCTCCACCGGATAAAATATCCTCGTAGACCCGGGTGTGAAGGTCCTTGAAGCCTCCCGAGAACTCGAACGCATCGCCGTCCAATTCCAGGCGACGCCACGTTGGCATGCCGGCGTGCACGGCTTCGTCCGGCAAGTCCGATGCATCCACCGACAGGAACCACTCCACGTCGGCGTTCTCCAGTTCGAGGGTGCCGCCCATCTTGCCGGACTCCCGGACCGTGACATCCGATCGGCGCGCCGGACCGAATATCCAGAGGAGCATGTCGAAGAAGTGGATGCCGATGTTGGTCGCTACGCCACCCGACTTCGCCATGTCTCCCTTCCATGAGTGGGTGTACCAGGTGCCCCGGGAGGTGATGTACGTCAGACGGATGCTGTGTCGACGGCCAGCAACCCGTCCCGACCGGACCCGCTCACGCAGCGCTATGATGGCCGGATGCAGACGCAACTGCAATACATTGTAGATGCGTTGGCCGGATTCCCGCTCCATCTGCTCAAGCGCATCGACATTCCACGGGTTCAGGACGAGGGGCTTCTCGCAGATGGCGTCGGCGCCCACGCGCAGGGCGAAGCGGATGTGCGCATCGTGCAGGTAATTGGGCGATACGATGCTGACGTAATCGAGCCCCTGGCCCGCTCGGCGCAGCTTTTCCACATGACGGTCAAACCGCTCGAACTCCGTGAAGAAGGCAATGTCGTATCCATAGGAATCCAGG
This sequence comes from Rhodothermales bacterium, assembly GCA_040221055.1. NCBI lineage: Bacteria > Pseudomonadati > Rhodothermota > Rhodothermia > Rhodothermales > Rhodothermales bacterium. The sequence continues at coordinate 172,692 of JAVJVN010000018.1, forward strand.
ATACCCACGGAATCATGCGGATCCAGCGCGGCCACGAGTGTCCCTCCGGTATCGTGGATGGCCTGCATGTGACGCGGGGCGACGAATCCGGCGGCGCCGATGAGCGCGTATCGCTTGGAGGGTGTATGCATGTCCGAAATATAGTGACACATTTGTGACAACTTCCGGCGCGGGTCGGGCGAATATGGAGGTGTACTCGAACACAACCCAAAGGCACACCATGAAAACCTCCTTTTTCACAACCTTGTTGGCAGCCGTTGCGCTCGCATTTGGCGTTGCGGCCTGCGACTCAGCGAGCGGCCTGGACACGGCCTCCAATTCAGAGGCTCTGCAAGCACTCGCTGCCGATCTGGGCTTGAGTGTGGCAGACGTTGCGGATATCTCTGCATCGTTCAGCTCCGTCGATCCGGAAACGGGCGAAGTCCGCGATCCGGGCGAGCTGTGGCGACTGGCCGCGCAGCTCCACTCCACCATGAGCGACGAACAGATTGAGCGACTCATGCAACGCGCCGCCGAGGGCCGGCCGCAGGGTCCGGGCATGCGACCCGGTCAGCAGGGCCAGCGACCCGGCATGCGACCAGGCATGCGTCCGGGACAGCAGGGCCAGCGGCCTCGGCCGGATCTGGACCTGACCGATGAACAGGAAGCCGCCATCGAGGCCATCCATGAAGCGGCCCGCGCCGAGGTTCAGGCGCTCCGCGCACAGAACCTGGATGCGGCTGCCCTTCGCGAAGCAATGCAGGCCATCCGTGAGCAGGCTCGTGCCGATGTCGAAGCCCTCCTGACGGACGAACAACGTCAGGAATTGGCCGATCACCAGGCGGAAGCAGAAGCCCGGCGTGCGGAGGCTGAGGCTCGCCGTGCAGAAAACCGGGCAGAAGCCGAAGCGGTCCGCAACGAAGTGCTGGGCCTCACCGCCGAGCAGTTGGCCGGCCTCGCCGAACTGGAAGCCGCCCGCGACGCCTTCCGTGAAAGCCAGCAGGCCGCACGGGACGGCGGAGCCGCACCGGAAGAGCTGCGCGCGGCCGCCGAGGCCTTCCACGCCCAGCAGAAAGAAGCCATGACGGCATTGCTGACGGAAACGCAGCATGAAATCACGGCTGTCCACCGCTTCTTGAGCCAGCGGGCTGGCCAGGGCGGACAGGGTGGTCCAGGCGGACCTGGCGGCCACGGCCCGAACGGTCGGCCCGGACAGAATGGCTGATCGGGCTCGGACTTGATTCCTTTGTCGCCGTCCACTTGGAGTATTCCGGGTGGACGGCGGCGTTTTCAGTCCGCCTGCTGCTGCACGCCGGGATGCCGGACGTCCACCGCCTTGACCAGGAAAATCACGTTCTCGGCCACGTTCTTGGCATGATCGGATATCCGCTCTATGGCCTTCGATACCGAAATGGCGTGCGCCATCGATTCGATGTGCTCGGGGTTTTCCCGTCCGAAGGCAATGAGCGACTTGAAGTTCTCCTTGTGGATGCGATCCACGGCCGAGTCCTGCCGGACCACGCGTTCCGCCAGGCGGCGGTCGCGGTTCACGAAGGCTTCCTGGACGTCACGGAGCATTTTACGGGATGCGTCGCCCATGTCATCGAACCGGGTGACGGCCAGCGCCCCCGAGTGCTCCTTGATGTCCAGGGTCTTCTTGGCAATGTTCTTGCAATGATCGCCAATGCGTTCCAGGTCCGTATTGATCTTGACGGCCACAATCAGGAACCGGAGCTCGCTGGCCACCGGCTGATGCAGTGCCAGGATCCGCTCGGCCAGGTGATCCACCTGGAGCTCCAGCGCGTCCACGCGGTCGTCACCGACCCGGACCCGCTCTGCCAGCTCGTCATTCTGTGACAGGAGCGCATCGAGTGCCGCGGCCACTTGCTCGTCGACCGTATCGAACATTTCAATGAGCAAGCCGCGAAGCTGCTGCATCTCATCATCCAAATAACGATGTATCTGCTTCTTGCCCATGTCTTTGCTCATCCGAAACGTCCGGTAATGTAATCTTCCGTTCGCTTGTTCTCAGGACGCGTGAAAATAACGTCCGTCGTGTTGAATTCTATGAGCTCGCCGAGGTAGTAGAACGCCGTCTCATCGCTTATCCGGGATGCCTGCTGCATGTTGTGGGTCACGATGACGATGGTGTAGGCCTCTTTGAGTTCAATAATGGTTTCTTCCAGTTTTCCGGTAGCCAGCGGGTCGAGGGCGCTCGCGGGCTCGTCCATCAGCAACACATCGGGTTCAGCCGCGAGCGCCCGCGCAATGCACAGTCGCTGTTGCTGACCACCGGACAGACCGTAGGCGTTGTCGTCCAGGCGATCCTTCACTTCCTTCCAGAGGGCCGCCTGGCGCAGGCATCGCTCCACGAGCTCGTCCATGTCACCTTTGTAGCCATTTACCCGCGCCCCCCATGCAATGTTCTGATAGATGGACTTCGGGAACGGATTGGGCTTCTGGAACACCATGCCCACGCGGCGGCGGACCATGATGGGATCGGCGTGGACCAGGTCCTCGCCCTCCAGCAGGATCTGTCCCGTGTAGTGCGTGCCCGGAATGAGTTCATTCATCCGGTTGAAGCACCGCAGAAGCGTGCTTTTCCCGCATCCTGAGGGGCCAATGAAGGCCGTCACAAGGTTTTCCTTGATCTGCAGGCTGATGTTCGTCAGGGCCTGCGTCTGGCCGTACCAGAAGTTCAGGTCGCGGGCCTCCAGTTTGGTCTCCATGTCAATAAGGCCGATTGCGTTCGAAGTAGTTGCGGAGGGAGATGGCACTGAGGTTCATGAGGAACAGGAAGACCATGAGGACCACAATGGCGGCTGCCGCAATCTCCTGGAACTCCGCTTGGGGCCGGGAGGTCCAGTTGAAAATCTGGATGGGCAGCACCGTGAACGGATCCATGACACTTTCCGGCAGGAAGGCGATGAAGGTGAGCGCACCGATCATGATGAGGGGCGCGGTTTCCCCAACGGCGCGGCTCAGGGACAGGATGATGCCCGTCATGATGCCCGGCGTGGCAATGGGCAGCAGGTGGCTCCAGATGACCTGGCTGCGCGTGGCCCCCAGCGCATAGGCGCTCTCGCGGATGCCGGACGGCACGGCCTTGAGGGCCTCCTGGGCTGAAATGATGAGTACGGGCATTATGAGCAGCGTCATGGTCAAGGCGCCGGCCAGGATGCTGCGCTCGAGCGCCATGAACCGGACGAACAGGCCGAGCCCCAGGATGCCGTACAGCACGGACGGGACGCCGGCCAGGTTGGCAATGTTCAACTGCACAATCCGGTAGAAACGGTTCTTCGATGCGTACTCCGTCAAATACAGCGCAGCGCCCACGCTGACCGGAACGGCCATGAGCGCGGTCAGCCCCATCATCCAGAGCGACCCCCAGATGGCGGATTTGATGCCGGCTTCCTCAGGGTTGCGCGACGGAAAATTGGTCAGGAAGTCCGCGTCCAGCCAACCGATGCCTTTCACCACCACATCCACCATGAGCACCAGCAGGACCAGCAGTCCGAACACGGTGGCCAGGAAGAACAGGACGCTGACCACGGCGGCCATGCGCCGACGCGCGACCAGTCGCGGCTCGAAGAGGTGTTGCTTGTTCTGCATGCCCTAATACACCTCCTTGTACTTCCGGATGACCGCATTGGCCACCATGTTCAGGCCGAGCGTAATCAGGAACAGCATGAGACCCACGGCAAACAGGCTCTGGTAGCCAATGGAGCCCTGCGGCGTATCCCCCAGACTGACCTGCACGATATAGGCGGTCATGGTCTGGATGGACTCCAGCGGATTGGCCGTGAGGCGGGGCGTCGCGCCGGCCGCGAGCGTCACGATCATGGTCTCGCCGATGGCCCGGCTGAGGCCCAGGATGAAACTGGCAATGATTCCGCTCAGCGCCGACGGCACCATGATCCGCGTGACCACCTCGAGCTTGGTGGCGCCGAGGGCGTATCCGCCGTCGGCCAGCGAGCGGGGCACGGCGCGGAGCGCATCTTCACTCAGAGAAGCGATCATGGGGATGATCATGATGCCCACCACAATCCCGGCGCTCAATGCGTTGAATATCTGCAGTTCCGGGATGAAGCCCTGCAGGAACGGCGTCACGACGGTCAACGCAAAATAGCCGTAGACGACCGTCGGCACGCCCGCCAACAGTTCCAACCCCGGCTTGAGCCACTGACGCACGCGGAAGGGTGCATATTCGGCAATGAACACCGCGCTGGCGAGTCCGATGGGAATGGACACGATGGCCGCAATCACGGTCACGACCATGGTGCCCGCCAGCAGCGGCCAGATGCCGTAGTGCTTGTCCACGAACTGCGGCGTCCACTGGGTATCGCCGAAGAACTGGAACAGGTTGACGTTCCGGAAGAAATTCAGCGACTCCCCGAACAGCACCGCGCCGATTCCGACCAGCGTGAAAATGGTCAGGAGCGCACACGCGCCGAGCACATATTTGACTATGCGCTCACGCGGGCTGTTGTGGAGATTCTGGTTGAGCGGCTTTGGGGTCACTGATCGAATTGGAGGAGGTCTTCAATCCGGACACCGATCTGCGATCCCTCGCCCCCGAACACGCTGCCGGTCACGCGGGCATCCACGCGGCCCAGCGTCAAGGCCGTAGCCTCGTCCGACAGTCCCACGTAGCCGACTTCCTTGGCCAGTTCGGCGGCGTTCTGGAGGTAGTAATCCACGAATGCACGGACTTCCGGGCGATCCAGGCTCTCGGCGTTCACGTAAATGAACTCGGGGCGGGCCAACGGCTGGTACGTGGCATTCCGGACGGTTTCGTCGCTCGGCTGGACGCATCCGTCGCCGTTGTCCGGGTTTCCGTCATCAATGCCCACGAGTTTAAGTTTGTCCATGTTCTCGGCGTAGTAGGCATAGGGCAGGAAGCCCATGGCGCCTACATCCCCGGCTACGCCCTGAACCAGCACGTTGTCATCTTCGCTGGCGGTGAAGTCGCTCCGGCTGGCGCCTTCCTCGCCCATGATGGCGGCCGTGAAGTAGTCGTAGGTGCCGCTGTCGGTGCCGGCGCCGTAGAGCCGCAGCTCACGGTCCGGGAAGCCGTCGCGGATCTGGTTCCAGTTGTTGACCTGGCTGCCCGGCTCCCATGCCTTTATGAGCTCGTTGACAGCGAAGCACTCGGTCCAGTCGTTCGCGGGGTTCACCACCACGGCAAGCCCGTCAAAGGCCACCGGCAGCTCGATGTAGCTGATGTTGTTGGCAATGGCGAGTTCGGATTCCGACGGTTTGATGGGGCGCGATGCGTCGTTGATGTCGGTCTCGCCGCGGAGGAATTTGTTGAAGCCGCCGCCGGTACCGCTCACGCCAACGGTAACGCGCACACGGGGATTGACCTTCATGAACTCCTCGGCCACCGCTTCGGTCAGCGGGTAGACCGTGGATGAGCCGTCTACCTGGACCATGCCCTCGAGGCCTGAGCCGGTGGATGCGGTGTCGGAGTCGCCGCCGCATGCGGCAACGAAGAGGAGCAGGAAGGGAACGAAGTATCTGGACATGGCTGCGTTGGAAGGGTGGGGATTTCGATGCCGCAAGTTTACAGCAGCATGTTAAGCAAATGTTACCAATGGTACAGAATCATCCAAACTTCGCCTACGCGGGTTGGCCGCGGATTGCAGGGATTGCCGGTCGGCCATCTCCAGTGTTCATTGTGGTCGGCGCCCTTCTTGGGGAGATGGAGGCCCGTCAATCCCCGCAATCCGCAGCCTTCCGGGCCGTTTCATTGTCTCTCGTACCGCCGGCCCCCACTCAGTCCTGTCCCACTTTACCGATCCTCTACCAACTGCCACGTGTGCCCGGGTGTTATGCCAGAGGCCTCCATGGGTCTTTGCGTGAAAACGGAGGCCCAACTCGGGAAATGGATCATGTGGAGATGGATGATGCTCGTCGGCGCCATGCTGGCGTTTCCTTTAAATGTAACCTCGCAGGTTACATTTTACGATGAACCCTTCAACGACCTCGGCGGGGCATTTCCGGCCACCGTCGCGTCAGCCGATGCGTCCTGGCAGCCCGGCACCTCTACCGCATCGCCCGGCAGCGGTGGCGGAAACGCCGAGCACAAGGGATCGTCGGCCGGCACGCTGGTGCTGGGACCGGTCGACCTGACGCTGGCCCTCTCGGCCGAACTCACCTGGTCGACCCGGCGAACGGGGACGTGGCCCGCCGACAGCCTGGACGTACTGGTTGGCGCCGCTCCCGGTGGGCCATTTTATGTACTGGTGACTCCGGACTCTGTTTTGGCAGCCATCAGTGACCCTTCCCCGCTCGGTTCAACCGTACCGGACGCTGATGGCTCATGGGGCACGTTTTCGGCCACCCTCCCGGATTCCCTTCTCGGGGACACCCTGTATATAGCCTTCCGGGGGCGCGGCGGTGAATCCGGCTCGGCTGCGCTCCGTCTGGACGACGTGCAGGTCTCCGGCGTGGCCGATCTCAGCGGAATCACGGCTTCGGTCGGATTCGACGCCGATCGACAGGAATTGCCATCCGGCTCAGGCTCCGGTCCCGACTCCGTCGATGTCCTCATCGCTTTTGATCTTGCCCTCGATGGCCCCGACTCCCTCTCCGCCCTGCAGTTCGACCTGGCCTGGGACCGGGCTTGGTTGGCTTCTCCCACCCTGTCGACAACCCTTCCGGGTGGCGACTGGACGCTCACTGTTCACGGGACCGGATCGTCTGCCCGAGTGGTTTTGGCCGGGACAAGCGGCGCTGCGCTGTCGCCCGGGCTGCATCCTGGTTTCCTGACAGCGACCTTTGCCGCCGTTCTGCCTGCGGCGTCGGATTCCGTACGCATTGACATGTCCGGGATCATCGCCTCCGCCGCCTCTCCCGACGGCCACGATATCCTGCTTCCCGGCGGTATTCGATCCCACACCGTGGTCCACGAGGCATCCCTGTCCTCGTTCGATGCGGCCGTTGCCGATCTGACCATCACGCTCAGCAACCCCACGGGCTTGACCGATCTGGTCGTGGACAGTGTGAAGGTCGACAATCCCTTGTTCGCCGCTGTGACCACCCTCCCGGCCCTGATCTCACCCGGCGCCACCACGGACGTCCTCCTTGGTTTCACGCCTACCCATACCGCATTCGGCTATCAGGAAACAGACGTGGTGTTATTCCACAACAGTCCCACCTCCCCCGACACCGTTCGCGTGTCGGCTGTCGGCACCGGCGGGCGGGGCGATGCCGATAACGACGGAGCCGTGGACGTCGCGGACGTGGTCCGCGCCATTGACATGGTGGTCGGGGCTGTTCCTGCCAACACCGACCTCATTGATGTACACCCGTTCCCGGCCGGAAATGGCGCGGTCGACGTCCGCGACGTAACCGTCACCATCCAGGCCGTGCTGAACGATGCGTGGCCAGACGCCGTGCCGCTGCCGGTACCTGTGCCAGTGTCCGCTCCTGCATCAATCCATTCTGAGTCTACCGACGGTGTATGGGCGGGGGAAGTATCTCCCCCCACACCCATTCTCCCGTCTCCGTCTTCATTCCCTTCCATATCCGTATCGCCAACCGGCGGAGAAATAGTCACCGCCGAGCCCCTCCGGGGCCTGCAGGTTGAATGGGCTGACGCAGATGGTCGCATAATGCGACGGCTGGATGCGCGCTGGCCAGGCGACGAAATAGAAGCCGGCACGGTGCCACTGCCTCTACCGCCTTCGTCCGACGAGTCCGGCTCTACCACTGAATCCGGTTCGTCAAGGAACGCCACGTTCACGCTCCTTCGTGTGATTATTGTGGGCCGAGACGGCCGCAAACACGTGCACGCCCCCGCCACCGCAACGGGAGTCACCGCCGAGCCCACCCCACCGCATCTACCTTCTGCTCCCGACGACTCCATCTATCCGAATCCCTTCCTGTCAGGCATCCATACTCATTTGAATGTGCCTCTCGGTCCAGGATCTCTGCACGATGCGCTCGGCCGCCGGGTCCTCGCGTGGCACGGACCGCCTTCCACATCCACCACGTCTCCGAACACGTCTGCCACGCGTCGGTTGCACCTGCCCTCGCTTCCCGCCGGACTGTATCTGGTCAGGACTGCCGGCGGCACTCAAACACTGATTGTGCGGTGAGAGCGAGTCGAATCGTGCGAAAGGAAACAGACTTGTTGCACTTGGCGTTTAGTCGTTATAACGTCACAACGTCAACGATCATGTCTGCAAAAACCAAACGGTCGACCATTTACCTGGAAGATCACCTTCACAAGGCGCTTCGACTGAAGGCGGCAGAAACTGACTCCTCCATGTCCGACGTTGTAACTGATGCACTCAGGACGGCATTCGGCGACGACGCCGATGACCTCGCGACCATCAGAGAGCGAAAGAACGAGCCCGTGATCTCGTTCGAATCCTTCGTCTCCGACTTGAAATCGAGTGGCCGACTATAGCATCCTGATCAACAGATCGGCACAAAAAGAAATCGAGGCCATCGACTCCAAGGCGGTCCGACGAAGGATTGTGGCTCGGATCCAGGATTTGGCTGAAAATCCGAGGCCGCCGGGCTGTCAGAAACTGTCCGGAAGTGACTATTACCGGATCCGACAGGGATCGTACCGCATCATCTACGAGATCAAGGATGATGTCCTGATCGTTACGACAGTCGCTCAGGGAAACAGGTAGCGATCCATGTAGAGGAAGAGGAGCGTCGAGGCGGTCGTGATCCAGACGAGGAATACGAACACGAGGGCGACGAGCTTCCAGGTATCGGACTGGGGTGCCGAGAATTGGACGGCGGAGGATTTGGCGGACGATGCGGAGGCCGCATCCGCGCCGGATGCCTTGCGCTGCTTGCGGGACGACTTGCGTCCGTTTTTCTCCGGTTCCGGAGCAGCAGGTGGCGGATTCACTGTCAGCACGACGTCCGATGTGGTCGCCGCGTCTACCTGATTGCCGGTCTGTCCATCTCCACTGGCACGCATAGTGCCCGTTGCCCGTTGGCCGTACATCGGAAAAAGAGGGTTTGCCCAGGATCCCCGGCCGTCTCCCGACCAGAGGGGCATCTCATCGTGCTTCGATCCGTGCCCATCTCCAAGGTACGGCGCGACAACATCCCGGGAAACGCCGTTGGACAACGGCATGGTATGAAATCGGTGGAGATGGTTGGACATCGGGGCTTCGTTTCCGGGGGATAACAGCTCTGTCGTGACTGTTAATGGAGAACGGAAGAATCCCCGGAATTTGCGCTGCCCTCTGAAAATTTCTGAGCGATCTACGCATCGAATGGACGAGGGCGACGCGAATGCCGATCAATCGGATTCGAACTCCCTGGAAAACGCTGCCAGCGACGGCGTCAACACAGCCGCCTTGAGGAGCACTTTGCACGTGTCCACGTCCGTGAGTTGGCCAATCCGGGTCCGTATTTCTGGCGTGACCGCACCAAAACGAACCTCCAGGGCGTCCACAATGCTCTCTTTGGCATTCTCCAAGCGGCCCTTCTCCATGCCCGTCTCCATGCCCTTTCGCATGCCGTAGCGCTCGAAGCTCGTAATGTACGTCATTTGTTTTCCCTCTTCCGTTTTAGCGAGCTCAACGTGGAGCTGATCGTCGACGTCCTCAGGGAGTCGCACTATCCAGTCCAAAAACCGAAACAATTGGCGAATCCGGGTGGGCGACCATCCCCGTTCATATAAACTTCGAAACGTTTGAAGTTTCCATCGACTGCGCTCCAAGACGATGCCGGGAGAATCACCGGCCAAATCCTGCGCCTTGAAAATGGCAAGCAGCAGCAGCGCGAACGGGCTGTCGCTTGTGGCAAGTTCATCTTGACATTCGCGGAAATCCATCAATTTGGCTACCGGAAAATCAAAGCGGACCGAGCATCCCCACATGCCCGTTTCGAAAACACGCGGCCTCCAACCCATTTGCTCGTCCGCCAGCAGCGCCAAGCTGACCACATGTTGCCCGTACCGGTCCACCAGCCGACGGTAGTACGTCCACATTCTCTCAGAGAACGAATTGTCCCGTTGGCTCTGCACCTCAATGTGCACGATGACCAGCACATCACCCCCGCCGCGCAGCCGGACCTCGACCAGTTTATCAACGAATCGCGTACCTGTTTCACTTTCCGGTCGGAGCTTGGAAAGCTCCTTGTCCCGCGAGCGAATGCTGGCCTCCCAGTCTATCTCCGGGTACACGTCTGGAAAGAACAGCCGGATGAATTCCTCGAAGAACGCGTCCAACACCTCCTTCCAGAATCCGTCTTCTTCATGGATAGTCGCTACCACGATTGCCTGTGCCCCCCGCTCCCACCAGATGCTGTGAGGGGAATAGACCCCGCCCGACGGTCACCATAACCTGATGCACGCCGTCCGCCAAAATGTGGATGGATCCAGGCTCAGCCTGCACCCGCCATTTGCCGAACTACTACAACCGACCCAACAACTCGGCCATGGAGTCGCCGCCGAACTTCTCCAGGAGGGCGTTGGCAATGACCAAGGCGACGGTGGCTTCGGCGACGGTGGAGGCGGCGGGTACGCTGGTCACGTCGCTGCGCTCGTAGCGTGTAGGCTGGGCAACGCCGGTCCGGAGGTCGGCCGTCGGGAGGGGTTTGATGAGCGTCGGGATGGGCTTCATGTAGCCCCGCACAACGATGGGCATGCCGTTCGACATGCCGCCTTCAATGCCTCCGGCGCGGTTCTGTGTACGGGGAAAAGCGGTGGGAGCCGCGCCTGGAGAGGATGTCTCGGCCTCAATCGGGTCATGCACGGCGGATCCGCGGGCTGAAGCGGCCGCGACGCCGTCCCCGATTTCAACGGCCTTCTGGGCCTGGATGGACATGATGGCCTGCGCCAGTTGCCCGTCCAATCGGCGGTCCCACTGGACGTAGGAACCGAGTCCCGGCGGGACGCCGGTCACCACGACTTCGTAAATACCGCCGAGCGAATCGCCTTCTTTCTTGACTTCGGTGATGTGCTCGACGCAGCGGCGGGCCAAGGCATCGTCCAGCATGCGGACTTCGCTCGCATCGGCCACCTCGTTCAGCCGTTCCGCGTTCCCCCCTTCCATGATTTCGGCGACCCGGTCCGTCCAGGCGCCGTCGTCGTATCCCACCTCACCAATCCGGATGACGTGGCTGCCAATAAAAATCCCGCACTCGGCCAGGAAGCGCCGGGCCACCGTACAGCAGGCCACGCGCATGGCGGTTTCGCGCGCACTGGAGCGGTCAATGACCGGGCGGATGTCGTCGAAGCCGTACTTCTGGGCGCCAGTCAGGTCGGCATGACCCGGGCGGGGGAGCGTTATGGGCTCAATGCCCTCGCCGTCGCCCGAAACCGACATCACCTCCGGCCACCCGGAGCGGTCTTTTTCCCACGCGGCGTTGTCCAGGCGCAGGGCGATGGGGCTGCCCATGGTCTTGGAGAAGCGAACGCCGCTGTAAATGTGGACCTGGTCCACCTCGAACTTCGCGCGGCCTCCCCGGCCGAAGCCCAACCACCGCCGAGCCAGGTGCTTGTTCACGTACTCGGCCGTGAGCTCGAGGCCCGCAGGGACGCCCTCAACGATGCCAATGAGGGCCTGGCCGTGCGACTCGCCCGCGGTCAAATACCGGATCACAGTTCTACCTCGAAAAACAGGACAGCGCCATCCTCCCGCCGGACCTGGACGAGCGCCGGTTCAGCATCGGGATCATCGTCGCGGCGCTGGGCGGCCGCATCGAGTGCGGCAGCAGCCGTCTCGACATTGAAAATCTGGGTGTCGTCGATATGGGTGATGATCATGCCGCGAGACAGTCCGGCCGCCTCGAAGGCCCCGCCGTTCGTGACGAACGCGATGAATACGCCATGGGCCACGCCGAATTGTTCACGCGTGCGCACGTCCAGCGATGCCAGACCGACGCCCCACGCGTTGAATTCCTGGATTTCGGAGTTGGGCGGCGGAATGCTGCGGCGCTGCTGTTGCTGCTGACGGCGTTGGTCCATGCCCGTCAGCCAGGAATCGTAGGCCGGATCGTCCCGGCCCTTCAGCACCACGTCAAACGTTTCTTCCTGGCCGGCGCGCCAGACCACGACCTCTATCCGGTCACCCGGCGAATAGAGCGCGATCATGCTCTGCAGTTCGTTGGGTTCGTAGACTTCCTTGCCTTCAATGCGCAGAAGGATGTCGTTGTCGCGCAGGCCCGCCTCGGCGCCCGCCAGGCCCCGCTGCACGTTCTGCAGCCACACGCCTTGCACGGTCGGCAATCCGAATTGTCGTGCTTCGGCGGCGGTCACCGGCAGGATGGTCACGCCCAGATAACCACGGCGCACTTCGCCATACAGGATGAGGTCGCGCACCACACGCTCCATGAGGTCCACCGGCACGGCGAATCCGTAGCCCTCGTAGGACCCCGTCTCGGTGGCAATGGCGGTGGCAATACCCACCAGTTCCCCGCGCAGGTTTACCACCGCGCCGCCTGAATTACCGGGATTGATGGCCGCATCCGTCTGAATAAAGGATTCAATGCCCAACTGGTCGTTGATGACATTCACCTGGCGTCCGAGGGCCGATACGATGCCCGCCGTAACCGTGGAGGTCAGCCGGAACGGATTGCCGACGGCCAGCACCCATTCGCCGACCGATACGGCGTTTGCATCCCCAAGCGCAATCACGGGCAGGTTCTCACCGGAAATCTCGAGAACGGCCAGGTCGGTAGTGGGATCGGTGCCCACTACGCGCGCTGGAAACTGCCGCTTGTCCTGCAGCGTGACCCAGATTTCAGAGGCATCCTCCACGACGTGGAAATTCGTGACCACGTATCCTTCGTCGGAAATGATGACGCCGCTGCCCGCACTCTGCGTGGGCCCACGGCGTCCTTCCCCGCCACCGCCGAGCCGCTGCAGGATCCCCTGCGGGCCATCGGACAGCACTTGAACGAAGACGACGGTGGGCGTGACGCGGGCCGATACATCCTTGAACACCTCGTTCAGGGACAGCGCGTCCAGGTATTCGGTGGGGACTTCGCTTTCCGGGACGGTAATGTAGCCCGAGGGCGGTGCAGCCCCGAGTTGGACCCGCTCCACAGACTGCGGGCGCTCGAACGCCGAGCCCTCCGGCCCGAGCCACAAGGTGAACAGGATGCCAGCCATGAGACCGACAGCCAGGAGCCCTATCCAGGTCAGCGTACGTATGCGTTGATCAGTCATGCCCCGGTGTACCGTGTTTCACACTATTCGTTTCGCCGGATGGGGTGCCAATTCCACCCGCTCGGCTTCAAACAATGCCTGCATGGCGGCCTGCGAGGCATCGGCGAGCGATTTGCGGGTGTGGCCGGCGGCGGGGACCGGCGCGCCAATGCGCATCCGGAACGATACGCGGTGCGGAAGCATCCTGTGCAGATTGGCCCACATGCCCTCGGGCGACGACCAGGTGGCCCATTCGCGCGATTCTACGGTCGCGGGGCGTCCGTCCACCTCAATGGCGTGGAAATAGGCCGGCACGACCAGTCCCGCAGGGGCGGACTCTGCCACCCCGTCGGTCAGCGCCGCAAAACCGCCCGTCTTGAAGGGCAACAGCGCGTGCCCGTTCGAGGTCGTCCCCTCCGGAAACACGGCTACGGGCACCCCATCGTCCATCCGCTCCCGTATGCCGTCCACGAGCTCCCCGGTCCGCATGCGCTGCTCCCGGTGCGCGAACAGGATGCCCACGCACCGCGCCACCCAGCCGAACACCGGCCACGTGGCGATTTCGGATTTCGCCACCCAGGCCACGGGAAACACACTGGCCACGATGAACGGATCGAGCACGCCAATGTGATTCGCAATGACCAGCACACGCGCATCCTCGGGCACCACCACATCACCCACTACTTCAATGCGGTATCCGGCGGCGCGGCACAACCGCCGACTGCCTTCCCGCTGCAACCGCGCCAGGCGGCGCACCCGCGCGGGCCGCTCCAAACCGCGGCCGGCCCAGGACATCCACGCGGCATAGGCCACGAGCAGGACCCCGAACCGTCCGCCCCGCCACAGGCGCAACCCCCACGTCCGAACCACCCCCTTTGCCTCAATCATGGGCCGACTCGTGCGTTCATTCCCGGATGAATACCTCTTCGCCGTCAATGACGGTACGCATGACCCGGACATCGGGGATGGTTTCGGGGTCGATTTCCAGAAGATTCCGGGACAGGACCACGAAATCCGCACGCAAGCCGGGCTCGATGGCGCCGGAGAACGCATCCGAAAAGCCCGCCCACGCGTTCCGGACGGTGTACGATTCGAGCGCTTCCTGGACCGTGATTTTCTGCGCGGGCACCCAGCCCCCGGGATTCGCATCGTCAATCGTGCGCCGCGTAACGGCGGCGTACACGCCCAGGAGTGGATTCAGCGGCGCCACCGTCCAGTCCGAGCCGAACGTCAACATGGCATCCGCATCCAGCAGCGAGCGGAACGGATAGGTCGTCTCTATCCGGTCCCCAATGCGCTTCTCAGCCCACCGTCCGTCGTCAATGGCATGATACGGTTGCATGGAGGGCACCACACCGAGGGCGGCAAACCGCTCAATGGCCTCCGGCGTCAAATGCTGTGCATGCTCAATGCGCCAGCGCCGATCCTCGCGCTCGGTGCGCGCGGCCGCCTGGGCGTAGACGTCCAGCAGCCAGTCGTTGGCCTTGTCACCGATGGCGTGGATGGCCAGGTGGAGTCCCGCGGCATCGGCCGCCAGGATGTGCTGGCGGAGCAAGGTGGTATCGTTCACCAGGAGGCCGCTCGTGGACGGATCGTCCAGGTAGGGCTCGTAGAAAAGCGCCGTCGTGGAGCCCAGCGAGCCATCCACGAATCCTTTCAGGCCGCCCCACCAGACGTACTCATCGCCGCCCGGCTCCAGCCGCTCCCATGTGGAGACCGGCACCAGGGAATATACGCGCAGTTTCAGGAGGTCCCGCTTGTGGGCCTCCCGGAAGGCTTCCCGGTCGGCCCAGCCGCCATACGACCCCACGTCGTGGATCTGGGTGACGCCCAGGCTGAGCGCGTAGTCCTGCGCCCGCTCCAGCATTTCAAGGCGCTGCTCGAGGGTGGGCGCCGGCACTTCCCGGAAAACCAGGTCCATGGCATCGTCCTTCAGCACACCCGTCAATCGGCCGTCCGCGCCCACCACGATTTCGCCGCCGTCAGGCACCGGGGTCTCTTCGCTCACGCCCGCCAGTTCCAGCGCGCGCGAGTTGGCGAGCGCCATGTGCCCGTCGAGCCGGCTGACCAGGACCGGATTGTCTGCCGTGACGGAATCTATCCAGGCCCGCTCGGGCAGCTGGCCGCCCCACGCCTCGTGATCCCAGTCCCCGCCCAGAATCCACTCTCCGGGCTCCAATGTGGCCGCGAATGCGCCCATGCGCCGGGCAAACTCCTCGGGATTCGTGACGTCGCGCAGTTGCACGCTGGCCAGGTTGAACCCACCCGACAGGAAATGGGTGTGGTTGTCAATGAACCCGGGCACGACGAAACGCCCCTCAAGGTCCACGACCCGGGTCCGCTCCCCGAGCAAACCCTGCACCGCCAGTGTGTCGCCTACATAGATGATGTCATGCCCGCGCGTCGCAATGGCGCCCGCCACGGGTTGATCCGGATTGCCGGTCCACACCACCGCATTGGTGTAAATGGTATCGGCGTACGGATTGGCGCATCCTGCAAGGAGAACTGCCAGGAGGAGGATGATTCGCATGTCTGTACCGGTGGTTCAACCCACAAAGGTACGTGATCCAGTATCAGCCTGCTCGATTCAATCCGCCCGGTACGATTCCGATGCCTGTTGCTCCGTCGATCGCGCGCGCTGGGCGGCCGGACGATCCGCGCGCTGAGCTGCCTGCTCCGCCAGGGGAAACCAGATGGAAAACGTGGAGCCCATGTTCTTGGCGCTGTCCACCGAAATGGTGCCATTCATGAGCCCCATCATCTGCGATGAAATGGCCAGGCCCAGGCCCGATCCTTCGTGCGAACGGGCGTTCCCGTCGGATTCCTGCATGTATTCCTCGAACAGCTCGGGCAGGAATTTCTGTTCGATGCCAACGCCTGTATCCATGATGTCGATGCGTGCGCACTCCCCTTCCACGCCCATGCGGATGCGTACTTCGCCCTCTTCGGTGAACTTCACGGCGTTGTTCACCAAATTGTACACGACACGCGCGAACATGTATTTGTCTGCCGCCACACGGATGCGCTCCGCAGGCTCTTCCACCACAAACTTGAGCCCCTTCCGTTCGGCCACGTCGCGCATGGTGGCCACGGCTTCTTCCACCACGTCCCGGGCTTCCAGGGTTTCCGTGGACATTTCGTAGTTGCCCGAACGCAGCTGCGCCAGGTCCAGGAGCGAACTCAGCGTATCCATGAGGCGCCCACCGCTGTCCTCAATGATGTCCAGGAATTCCCGGTACTCGGCATCCTTGGGCACTTCTTCCTTGAGCACACTCGTGAAGCCCAGGATGGCCGTGAGCGGCGTACGCAGTTCGTGGGACGTCGTTGCCAGGAACTCATCCTTCAGCTTGTTGGCCTTCTGCAGGCTGGTATTGGCCTCCTGCAGCGCCTTGTTCACCGTCCGTTCGCGCTCCAGCTCCTTGGCCTGTTCGGCCGCCAGCCGGTGCTCGCGCCGCATGCTCACATATTTGCGCCCGGAAACCACCAACGCCACCCCGAACAACATGTAAGCCAGATAGGCCCACGCCGTCCGGTACCACGGCGGCAGAATGACAAACGTGAATGCCGCTGGCTCCGATATCTGGCCGAGGTCGTTCTTGGCGCGGGCAAGGAGGGTGTAGCGGCCTTCCTTTAGCGTCGAAATCGAATAGCCGGCGGATTCGGACCATTCACTCCATACGATATCTGGTGCCTCAATTGAATATTGATAAACCATCGGCCCAATAGAAACTGAACTCTCTGCCGTTACTCGTGCTCCAATTTCTCTGTTCTCATATGATACCGTCGGCTCGTACCAATAAGGCTGTTCATCTGTTACTCCACCGCTTAGGGATCGATATACGCCCGTGGTCAGCGACTTCTCTGTGTCGCGCACAAAGACAGACGAGAAGTAGACAGTTGGCAACTCCTTCTTTTCGATATCAGCATCTATATCATATCGAACAAGTTCATCTCCCTCATTATAGTAGATGACACCATTGGCTGCTGTTACGGAAGTTGTTACGCCCTTCTTACCGACAAGACCACGTGGAGTAACCAATCTCCGCTCACTACCACTGATTCCAGAAAGAACGGAGATACTGTCGCGATATGCGATGACAAGTTGCCCTGTATCATCGACACCGATTGCCTCTAGACCACCTTCAACAGTGGTCGTAGAGCCGACTAGCGTCAAATTCGCCTTGGCCTCATTCGTCATTTCATATACGCCTGAGGTTGTAGCGATGACCGGTAGCCCTGCATCAACAAGATGC
This sequence comes from Rhodothermales bacterium, assembly GCA_040221055.1. NCBI lineage: Bacteria > Pseudomonadati > Rhodothermota > Rhodothermia > Rhodothermales > Rhodothermales bacterium. The sequence continues at coordinate 190,056 of JAVJVN010000018.1, forward strand.
ACGTAGCTACCCGCGCCTTCGATGTCGAGTTCTGATAACTCCATATGCCGAACGCTTCGCCGCCCAAGCACGTCCCGAATTCGAAATATCCCACGATTGTCCGTTGACACCCAGAGATAGTCGTCAGTGGAGACCAAATATTTGATCTCCAACCCATCCAACCCATTTACTTTAAGCGGATACAGAGTACAGCTTGCTACGTCTCCAATAGACTCTATCGCGACATTATACAAGCCATCGTTGGTGCCCGCATATATGACTTGCCGCTTGTGATCGTAGTGGAGAACAAATATTTGCGTTCGTAGCGAACCCGTGCCTCGCTCAATCCTTCGAGTTGCCGTGACACATTGAACCACTCGTCCTGTGTTGTCAATTAATACACCCTCGTTCTCGGTTCCTACAATGGTGTATCCATCTACAGTAAGAAAGTCCCAAGCGAGCTCAGTACCCGGTATTTCCTCGAAGTAGGATGTATTAGGATTTGTGGAGTAGACCAGATTTTGTCCACCCGAGCTCACTGCCGTCATCAACCTGGAGCCAGTGGCAACAGCTAGGCGATCATCAATCAACCCTACCCTGTTGACGTGCCCCCAGAGTCCATGTGATTTGGCATAACGCAACTTCGCTGGCTTAAATGTCAGGCTGCCAACACCTTCGCTGTTGAATGCGAACCATACTACGGATGCGGACTCTACGTGGATGTCATTTATAAAGTCATCTGGAAATCCATTCCGAATCGACAGTTGGTCGAGCACTGTGCCCTCGTCGTTCACGACGATAGCACCGGCTCCAAGCGTGCCAATGACAACGTTTTCGTCAGACCATTGGGCAGCGGTATATAGTCGGACATTGGCGGCTATTTCCTGAAGTTCATCCGAATATGCCTGTCTTCCTACGACTGTAGCATCTGAAACCTCAAAAATACCGGAACTTTGGCTCCAAACAAGTGACCTATTTGAACTCACGGTCACTCCGAAGATCATCTCGTCTGCCAGTTCGTCGCTCCCTGAAACGAATTCAAGAACACCATTCTCATATACCAAAAGCCCAACCCCAAACTCTCGGATGTAAACGGCGTCGCCCACCTGGAATGAGTTATGGTAGCCCGAGACTGATTTCACAACCTCGAATTCCATGCCGTCCCAAGCTAATAGATAGTTCCTGCTTTGGAATAGCAGCCCTGACGCAGTGGAATACGTACCCCAGACATTGCCCAGGTCAACAATGTCCTTGGGTAGCTTCAAGCTAGTTGCTCGAAAGCTACCGCTGGAGTCAGCGACGACGTAGCCAACGGCCCCTTGTTCTCCATAGTACAGTCTACCGTCCCGTCCTTCCGCCAATGACCTTACCGTAGTCTTTCCTGGCGTTCCAACAAGACGCCACTCGTCACCGTGGCGAATAGAAATGCCGCGCTCATGTGCGGCAACGATTCGTTCACCCCAACGGTCAATTGCCCATATCTGAGGGCGTATTCCATTCTCAGACGGAGCAGAATGCGTAATTGCGAAGACCGACTCTTGTGAATCCGGACGTTCCTGTGCGCTTCCAGACCGTGACTGACAGCACAGTAATACTAATAAGACAAGTGAGCCTAGGCGGCAATGCAGCCGTCCGGACCACTGTCTGCTTCCTTTGATGATATGGAGGCAATGGTTCACCGTGGAGGTATCGGCCTTGATCGTGCCGATTTAAGTTCGCTCCGTATGACGTGTCGTAACTGGAGCCATGTTCTCGTTTATATGGGTGTGCAGCGTTGCTGCATATGCGACAAACCGCCAAATCTCTGAGAACTGGTATGAAAAACACTATCAAATCAACCCTGAGCGTCTTCGCTATGGCACTGCTTCTGAGTGCATGCTCGACGGACGCGTTAGTCGGACCCGATTCTGTCGGCGATACCGTCTTCGTTGGTGGCGATGGTCACAACGTTGGCGGTGATGGCCACAACGTCGGTGGCGACGGCCACAACGTCGGTGGCGATGGCCACAACGTCGGTGGCGACGGCCACAATTGACAGCGACCTACTAAGTAGATTCTTTGGAGAAGGGGTGATGGCGATAGCCGTCACCCCTTCTCTTCGTTATGGACAACCTCTAGATAGGCGTTCTAAGGTGCGATGATGATTGGCGATCGGGAACGTCCAAGCTACTTCCCTTGGGGCTTTGGCCAATTGCTGGGTAAAGAAACGGACATAGACTGACGAGAACTTGAGTCGGATTAAGCCGGACACCTGGCGCTATAGCATTGCGCTGTCTGCGATTGGTGGCCGGTCTTTTCGTGCTTGATGCCTGCAACTTCATCCAATGGGCTGGACCCCAACACCCGAATCCCGCCGCCAGTGCTGGGACTGTGAGCAGTGGATGAGTGCTGAACGGTGATTCGAACTTACCCCCGACTACTACTACCAGTACCACAAAACACCAACGCATGGTGGCCGGGTACACTCTTCCGGGCGAGCACACGACGGTCGATAACTGCGCGTTGCATAAGTGGACAGCGTCGTTCTACGTGTGGTACAGAATTCGGTACCTCTTAATTCACGGAGACGTCGGTACCACTTCGTTGGGGGCGGTTGTTAAAGGTTTGTATCATCTGCCACACCAACCACAGACCGGAATGAAATCAGACGAATTGAAAGCACGTATCATTAAAACCTAAGCTGAGCGATTCGTATTTGTGACGTGTCCAATATCGCTGATTTGTCTGTGATGAACCACGCCCCGGACGTTCCGGTGGCTCAGAGCCGGGTCAGCGTCCGTCCTGGACCCTCTTTCGGGCTTGAGACAGACCGG